>JBEAQW010000340.1:0-21518 GCA_041163725.1 Planctomycetota bacterium | reverse complement strand
CCTTCGCTGACGGAGCCGGTCGCGACGAGCCGCTGCTTGCGCTCGAACTCGTCGCGTGCCTCCGCCGCGCGCGCCTCTGCCTGCGCGATCTGGGCGTCGAGCTTCGCGCGCATCGACTCGGCCTCGCGCAGCGCAGCCTCCGCCTCGCGAACCATGCCATCCGCCCCGAGTGCGAGCGCGTGCGTTCGCTCCGCGGCCCGCAGCGCGGCGGACTTCGCGGCGATCTCCGACTCCGCCAGCCGGAGCGCGGCGTCCTGCATCGCCACGGCAATCCGCTCTCCGCCATCCTCGAGCATCGCGAGCACGGCGCCCGCCTCGACACGCTCGCCCTCGAGCGCGCGCACCTCCGTCACGATTCCCGCGCGCAGCGAGCGCACCTCGATCGCGAACGGTGCCGGTTCGATCCAGCCCGGCGCCTGCACGCCGCCCTGCACCCGCGCTTCGGCCGACTGCGATGCAATCACCGCGACCGGAGCCACACGGACCTCGGGCAGCCGCTCGAAGGCGTCTCGCGCCGAGAGCGCGATGAGCGCCGTCGCGCCACCGAGAATCGCGGTCGGAACCACGATGCGCGTCAGGAACCGGATCCGTGGCCTTGCGTGATGGCCGCTCATGGTGCGACTCCTTCCTTGACGCCCGCCGTGTCCGGCGTGGCGGTGCGTGATTCGATCCGTGCGACGACGCCTGCGAGACCGATGCGCTGCGACGCCTCCATCGCCTGCGCCCGTGCAATCTCGGCGTCGGCTTCGACCAGTTCGACGCGCGACGCCTCGCCTTCCTCGGCGGCCCTTGCGATCGCCGCGCGTGCATCCGCGGCAGCGTGTGCGGCGGTGCGCGCGTGCTCGATCGCGCGGCGCGCCGTGTCCGCCTCGAGCTCGAGTTCCTGCGCTTCGAGCGCGGCCATGCGTTCGGCCTCGGCGAGTTCCGCGCGCTCCGCCGCGACCTCGGCGCGGATCGCGGCGAGTTCATGTTCGCGACGGAACAGCGGCGCGCTGAACTCGAGCATGCCGCCGAGCCAGTCGCGGTCCTCCATGTCGCGCTGGATGCTCGCGCCGATCGCGGCCGACGAGCCGAGCGGACTCTGGGCGAGCGCGAGCATCGACTCCGCGCGCACGACGCGGGCGTGGGCGCGGATCACCGCGAGCGTCGTGCTCGCCGAAGGACGCGCATCCGCCTCGGTGGCCACCGCGAGCGCAGGCACGCGGTCGACCGCGAGGAGCGAGGCGAGCGCCACCTCGAGCGCACGCTCCTCGAGCACCGCCGCGTCCTGCGCAAGCCGCGCTTCGGCCAACAGGCGCTCGAGCCGGGCGGTTCGGATCGGCGTCGATTCCCCGAGCTCGAGGGCTGCACGCTCGATCCCGAGAAGCTCGGTGCGTGCGTCGGCGGCACGCGCCATTGCGCGGGTTCTCGTGCGCGCCGCGTCGAGCGAGCGCACCAGTCTCCGCGCCTCGGCGGCGATCTCGACGCTCGCCGCCACCAGCTCGCGCGCGGCGAGCGCGTGCTCGCGTTCCGCGTTGTCCTTCAGGTCGTCGGCGACGAGAAGCCAGCCGAGTCCTTCCATGATGGAGAGCGAGATGGGAAAGCCGCCCATGCCGTCGATCGGCACGCCGAGTCCGATGGCGATGGAAGGATCGGGTGGGAGCGCGACGACCTTCGCGCGGCGCGCGCTCGCCTCGAGGCGATGTGCCGCGGCGGCGACGCGGGGCGAGAGCGCGATCGCGCGTGCGGCGGCGGACTCCGCATCGAGCGGTTCGACCACGGCCGGGGCCGTCGCCGCACGCGCGGCGTGCGAAGGGATGGACGGAAGCGTGGATGTCGCGCGCGGTGCGGCGCAGCCGCAGGTGGCGCATGCGCACGCGGCGATCAGCGCCGCGCGCATCAGTTCGATGGATGGATTCGGCATGTCGAGACGCCTCGGAGGAGGTCGTGCGGATCAAGTGGACAACTGCAACCGACGGAGGTCCGTTGCTGCTTAGATCCGCAGGCGTCGACTGATGATGAGCGCGAGGCGGGGCGGGGGTTCACCCCCGGAGCGGTCCTCGTGCGCGAGCACGCGGCCTGCGCGAGGTTCGTCGCGCAGGACCACGCCCAGTGCAGGCGGGAGCGGTGCGCCGACGAGGTCGAGGTCGGGAACGAACGGCGGAACGAAGGTCGCGGCCTTCGTGCAGCAGCCGTCGGCGCAAGTGCGCGGATGCGCATCGCGGTCCGATTCGTCCGGGTCCAACGCGTCGTCCGGCTGCGCGCAGCAGTGGTCGGCGCAGCATGCGGGCACGCCGTCGTCCGTCGGGGCGAACGCGGCCGCCAGCATCCGCTTCTCGCAGCAGCAGAGCGTCATCCACACCGCGAAGGTGAGGACAAGCAGGCCGCGCAATGGTCGGGGAACGGTCATCGACTTCGGTAGAGTGACATCGGCTGCCTGCGTTTGCAAGGCGAGACGGGTCGGATGCAGGCGGACGAATGGGGATTGAGCCCGAGGATCCGCACAGGCTATCGCCCCACCCGTCGCCGGTGCGCGACGAAGGCGTAGGTGGGGATGCTGACGAGGAAAACCGATCCGAACCAGCACAGCGTCGCCGCGAGGGCGAGATTCATGAGCGGAAAGAGCCAGATCGCGAGCAGCGCGTACGCGCTGACGGCGAGCGTCCCGAGGGTCATCGGGCCGACGGCGCCCGTCGGGACCTGCGGTCCCTGCGCGATCCAGGTCGCCACCATGATCGTGGTGAAGATGACGGGGAAGACCGAGGCGATGCCGCTCGCGACGGGAAGGCCGAGGCGGGCGAGGTGGAGCGCGTTGCCGATCACGAAGATCGCCGCGATGCCGCGGATCGCGAGAACGAGCGGTCCGACGCGGCGCGTGCCCTTCGGCGCCGGATGCGGGCGCCAGTTCATCGTGCATCCGAGGATCGCGCCCGTTGCGCACGCGATGAGTCCGGCGACGATCGCCTGCTCCACGGTCGGATCCACGAGATCGTCGATGACCACGATCGCCGTCGCGCACACGAGCCACGCGCAGAGACCGATCGCGGTCGTCTTGGCGAGCAGGTGCGAGCGCGACCATCGCCCGACCGTCGCGGGCACGATCCGCCACGACACGAGGTAGAGCGCGTTGAGCAGGATGCCGATCGGCACGAACGCCATCGCGTGCCGGAAGTCGTCGATGTCGGCTGCGCGCGTGTAGCTTCCGATCGCGAACGGGACGACCGTCGTGGGTATGCTCGAGAGGATCCCGCCGAGGACTCCGCCGAGTCGCTCGACCACGACGGTCGCGAGCACGGCGACGACTCCGGCGAACAGCGCGGGAAGTGCGACCGCGAGCACGGGCTCGAGCATCGTGGAGAGTGTGTTGGTGCTTTCGATGGTGGAGGCCGGCACGAAGCGAGGCATGCTACCGCTTCGGCACGCCGCGGAATGCGTCGGTGGGCGTCGCCGTTCGGTCCGCGGGGCCACGCCGTCGGCAGGCGTCGGAGCAGTACTTGACCCCCTCCCAGTCGCGCTCCCACTTCTTCCGCCAGGTGAACGGGCGTCCGCACGAGATGCAGTCCTTCGGTGGAGGAACGGCGGGGCGTTCGATGCGCGGCATGCGCCCGCGTTTCGTCCGCCGCTTCGGGTGGATTCGTCAGGCCGTCGATTCGTCCGGAGCGCCACCGAGCACGACCGCGAACGCATCGCGCAGTCCGCGCAGGCCACGGCGCAGCCGTCCATCGCGCGCCGACGCGCCGAACCGCGCACAGACCGCCGCGTGGTGCGTCTGGTAGCGCGGCGGGAGCGAGGCGATCCTGTCGCCGCGCGCGTCATCCGCGAGGTTCGACCAGATCACGCCGCGAACGATCGCGGGGCGTTCGACGCGGATCGCGAGGGTGCGCGCGGGGAGGATGAAGAAGGGCCGGTAGCGGAAACGCACGCCGTCGGCCGTCTCCTCGAGATGCCCCATGGTGCGGACGGGCGCACCGTGCCCGCCGGATGCGAGGAACGCGCGGAGCGGTCCCGCTTCGGGCCGCGCGTGCCGCCAGCGCCGCAGCAGGAGGTCGCCCGCCACGCCGAGCGCGAAGAGGTCGAGGCGCACGCACCAGCCCGCGACGAGCAGCGAAACGACCACGATCGGAAGGCACACGATGAACGCGAGCAGCGGACTCGCCAGGAAAGCGAGGCCGATGACGGCGAGGATGGCCGTGCGCATCGCGACGAGGACCGCGTCGACGATCGCGAACGGGCTCAGCACGACGAGCGCGTCGACCGCATGGAAGGTCACCCACACCGAGAGATACACGACGAGCGCGAGCGGAGCGGTCCAGGTCACTGCGCCGAGTCCGCCGAGGAGCGAGGCCGCCTGGACCGCCGGTTCCGCCTCGCCCGTCGCCGCCGACATCGTTGCGATGATCGTCGGCAGCAGCACGCCCGCCGCGACGAGCGCGGAGAGCTTCGCCTCCATGTACTCGGCTGCGTCGAGCACCTTGCGGATCGGGAGCGGCGTCGCAGGCGAGGCGAACTTCTTGCCCAGAAGCAGGCCGAGGACGAGCGTGCAGGGGACGAGCAGCCAGAGGTTCGCGTGAAGCGGGAGGTCGGCTGCGCCCTGCGCGGCACCCGTCCAGCCATCCGGTCCTCCGAGGACGAGGAAGTCGCGCCAGCCGATCGCGCAGAGCACGAGCAACGGCGAGATCGCGAGCCCCGTGATCTGGGCGATGCCCGTGGCGACGAGCATCGCGCGGGCCTCGGGCGGAGCGGCGTCGTCCGCGGACTCGTGCAGCACGAGCGGCGCGGCGGCGGCGCCGGTCGCTGCGAGAAGGGCGAGAGGTCCGATCGGCATGGGACGCGATGGTACGGAACCCGGGCGGCGCGATTGCAGCGCGGGCGCGTTCCCGCGCCGCAAGTACCATGCCGCGCGTGCTTCCCAACCTCCAATACGCCGCGATCCGCTACGAGAACTTCCACAACGAGATCCTGCTTCCACAGGTCTTTCCGATGCGCGAGGCGCTCGGGGTCTCGATGTGGCGCGCGCCCGGGACCGGCCTCGACACCGCGCATCCCTCGCTCGCGGAGGCGAAGCGCGCGAAGTATCGGCCCGTCGAACTCGGCCTGAGGTGGGGACCCGTCTGGTCGACCGCGTGGTTCCGCCTGCGCGGGCGCGTGCCCGCCGCGATGCGCGGCCACACGGTGGCGCTCCGCTTCTCGTGCGGAACCGAAGCGACGCTCTGGAACGACGGCGCGCCGGTGCAGGGATTCGATCCCTATCGCGACCTCGCGTACCTGTGGCCGAGCGCGCGCGGCGGCGAGAAGGTCGATCTCCTCGTGGAGGGCGCGTGCAACCTCCCGCTCGGGATCTCCACCTTCTGGTGGGATCATCCCGAGCAGCAGGCGCGATGGCGCGAGCCGAACCCGGGTCGGCTCGAGAGCGCCGAACTCGTCGTGGTCGACGAGGCCGCGTGGCGCTACGCGCAGGCGTGGGATTTCCTGCGGAAGCTGCTGCTCGCGCTGCCGGAGGAGTCGCCGCGCGCGACGGAGATCGCGAACGGTCTCCGCGACATCCACGCGTGCATCGATGCGAGCGATCCGGTGCCGGGCATGGAGGACACCGCCGAGGCGCTCGATGAACTCGTGAAGGGTGGCGTGCACGAGCCTGCGACCGCATGCATCGCGGTCGGCCATGCCCACATCGATACCGCGTGGCTCTGGCCGCTCCGCGAGACGCGGCGCAAGTGCGTGCGCAGCTTCGCGAATGTGCTCAGGCTCCAGGAGCGCTTCGCCGACTTCCACTTCCTCTGCTCGCAGGCGCAGCAGTACGAGTATGTGAAGGAGGATGCGCCATCGCTCTACGCGCAGATCAAGCGGCGCGTGAAGGAGGGCCGGTGGGAGCCGGGCGGCGCGATGTGGATCGAGCCCGACTGCACCTGTCCCTCGGGCGAGAGCTTCGTGCGGCAGATCGTGCACGGAACGGGCTTCTGGACGCGCGAGTTCGGCGATGCGGGGCGCCAGCGGTTCCTCTACCTGCCCGACACCTTCGGCTTCCCGCCGTGTCTTCCGCAGATCGCGCGAAAGGCCGGGCTCGACACCTTCATCACGAACAAGATGAGCTGGTGCGAGACGAACCGCTTCCCGCATGTGACCTTCATGTGGCGCGGGCTCGACGGTACCGAGCTGCTCACGCACCTCACGCCCGGGCACAACTACAACTCGTCGATCGAGCCGAAGGACATGCTGTACGGCGAGCGCAACCTCGTCGTGCAGGACGGCCAGAGCTTCTTCTCGAGCGCGATCCCGATGTGGCTGCAGCCGTTCGGATTCGGCGACGGCGGCGGGGGGCCGACCGATGCGCAGATCGCGCGCGCGGAGCTCGCGGCGGACTGCGCGGGCGTGCCGCGATTCGAGCAGCACCGCGTGGATGTGTTCTGCGGAAGGCTGCACGCGGGCCGCGAGGCGCTCGAGTCGGCCGACCGGCCGCTCGCGTCGTGGGATGGCGAGCTCTACCTCGAGCTCCATCGCGGCACCTACACGAGCCAGGCGTGGCTCAAGCGGCAGAACCGTCTTGCGGAGAGCCTGCTGCGCGATGTCGAGTCGCTCGCATGCTCGCTGCCCGCCATGAAGCCGCGCGACCGCGAGGGTGTGCGCGCGCGGCTCGATCGTCCGTGGAAGACGCTGCTCCTGAACCAGTTCCACGACATCCTGCCGGGTTCGTCGATCGAGGCCGTGTACCGCGACGCGCGCGAGGATCATGCGGCGATCAGCGAGGTCGTGCACGCCGAGCGCGATGTGCTCGAGGCCGCCTTCGCCGCGATCGCCGACACCGATGGGATGCGCATGCCGCTTCTCGTCCGCAATCCATCGTCGATCGCGCGCTCCGGTGTCGTCGCCGTCGCCGACGGGCTCGTGCATGTCTCCGATGTCCCCGCGCTCGGCGTCCAGGTCGTGGATGCCGCGGAGATCGGCGCGCTGCCCGAACCGGTCGAGGTGAAGGCCTCGGCGCGCGCCGTCACGATCTCGAACGGCGTCGTGCGCGCGGTGATCGACCTCGCGGGGCGCGTCGCGGAGCTCGAGCACCTGCCGACGCGTCGCATCGCGAACCAGCGCGATGCACGCGGGCGTGCGCTTCCCATCAACCAGCTCGCGCTCTACGAGGACCGGCCACGCCGCTGGGAGGCGTGGGACACCGACCGCGACTACTTCGACAAGTGCGAGCTCGTCGACGGCGACTGCGAGATCGCGGTCACCGAGCATCATCCGCTGCGCGGCGAGGTGCGCGTCGAGCGCGCGATCGGCGCGCGGAGCCGCATCTGGCAGACCTATCGACTGGATGCAGGCTCGGGAAGTCTCGAGGTACGCACCGAGGTCGACTGGCACGAGGACCAGCGTCTGCTGCGCGCGCTGTTCCCGTTCGCGGTCCGCGCGCGCCATGCGTGGTTCGGCACGCAGTACGGTGCGATCGAGCGGCCGATCCACCGGAACACGAGCTGGGAGGAGGCGCGCTTCGAGGTGCCGGGGCACTCCTGGATGGATGTCTCCGAGCCGGGCTTCGGCGTGGCGGTGCTCGACGATGGACGCTACGGGCGCAGCGCGATCGCGACGGCGGACGGCGCGACGCTCGGGCTGTCGCTCCTCAAGAGTCCGTTCTTCCCGGATCCGACCTGCGACCGCGGCGCGCACGCCTTCAACTACGCGCTCATGCCGCATGCGGCCGATTGGCGCGAGGCGGGTGTCGACCATGCCGCCGATCGGCTGCGCGAACCGCTGCGCGCGCTCGCGCTCGCGAAGCCGAGGCGGCGCGGCGCGGCGGCGAAGCGCGGTGGCCGCGCGGGTGGGTCGGCGCGTCTGCGCGGCGCCTGGGCTCCGTTCGACATCCTCTCGGCGGCGCCGATGCGCGTCGAGATCAGCGCGTGGAAGCCCGCGGAGGACGGGCGTGGCCGCATCCTGCGCCTCGTCGAGACGCGCGGTGCGCGCGGCGATGTGCAGGTGTTCTGGAACATCGATGCGTCGAAGGTCTCGTCGGTCGACCTCCTCGAGCGTCCATCCGCGCACGAGGGACTCGTGCATGCGAAGGGCGCGGCGACGCTGCTTCGGATGAAGCCGTTCGAGGTCGTGACGCTGCGCGTCGAGTGACGCGTTATCCTGCGTCCCCATGCGGATGACGCTCATCGACTGGCTGATCCCCGCGGCGCTCCTGGCGACGCTGGTCGCCTTCGCCCTCCGCACGAACCGCCACGCGAAGTCCGTGGCGGGCTTCCTCGCAGGCAACCGTTGCGCTGGGCGCTACCTCGTCTGCGTCGCCTACAACATGGCGCAGGTCGGGATCATCTCGCTCGTCTGGTTCTTCCAGCAGTACTACGACGCCGGGTACACCTCGATCTGGTGGGGCCTCGTCGAGAACCCGCTGATGATCGTCATCGCGCTGACCGGCTGGGTCGCGTACCGATACCGCGAGACGCGCGCGCTCACGCTGGCGCAGTTCCTCGAGATGCGCTACTCGCGGCCGTTCCGGGTGTTCTGCGGCTTCGTGGCGTTCGTCGCGGGAGTCCTGAACTACGCGATCTTCCCCGCCGTGAGCGCGCGTTTCCTGATCTGGATCTGCGGGCTTCCGCCGTCGTTCACGATGTTCGGCGGCGAGATCGAGACATTCCCCGCGGTGATGGTGGCGCTGCTCTCGACCGCGATCTTCTTCGTGTTCATCGGCGGGCAGATCTCGGTGATGGTCACCGACTTCCTGCAGGGCGTGTTCTGCAACATCACCTTCCTCGTGGTGATGCTCTATCTCCTCACGCACTTCGGGTGGGACCGGATCGGCGAGACGCTCCTCGCGCAGCCCGAGGGCCGCTCGATGCTCGACCCGCTCGGGATCGGCCAGGAATCGCAGTTCAACGCCTGGTACTGGCTCATCAGCGCCTTCATCCTCTTCTACACCATGCGCGCGTGGCAGGGCGACCAGGGCTACAACGCCGCGGCGATCACGCCCCACGAGGCGAAGATGGCGACGGTGCTCTCGGGCTGGCGCTGGCGCGTGCTGATGCTCGTCGCGCTCGTCATCCCGATCTGCATGAAGGTGTTCCTCTCGCATCCGGACTTCGCGGCCGACGCGGCGCCGGTGCTCGGACAGATGGCGGAACTCGAGACCGACGCGCTGCGGGCCGAGGCGCGCGTACCGCTCGCGCTGGGGCTCGTCCTTCCGGCCGGCATCCTCGGCATGTTCGTCGCGGCGATGATCGGCGCGTACCTCTCGACCGACGACACCTACCTGCATTCGTGGGCGACGATCTTCGTGCAGGATGTCGCGCTGCCCGTGCGCGCGCTCTTCACCGACCGACCCCTGCCGGCACGCACCCACATCCTGCTCGTGAAGGGCATGATCCTCGCGATCGCGGTGTTCGCCTTCCTCTGGGGGCTCTACTACAGGCCGAACCAGTATGTCGCGATGTGGGCGTCCCTCACGGGAAGCGTGTTCGTCGCGGGCGCGGGCAGCGCCATCATCGGCGGGCTCTACTGGTCGCGCGGGACCACGCGCGCGGCGTGGCTCTCGATGCTCACCGGCATCGGCGTGAGCGCCTTCGGCATCCTCGCGAAGGACGGCTACTGGGCGTTCGAGTGGGTCTTCGGTGCCGACGCAGTGCCCGCATGGATCGCGGAGGTGCATTCGAACGCCTGGATCTCCGGCCAGGTGCTCACCTTCGCGGCCATGGCGAGCGCGATCGCGGTGTATGTCGGGACCTCGCTCGCGCAGCGTGCACCGCGCTTCGATCTCGACCGGCTGCTCTACCGGGGCAAGTACCGCGCGCTGCTCCCGGAGAGCGAGCGCGACTACCGCGTCGAGCACGAGACGAACCTCCCGCAGTGGATGCGTGCGATCGGCTTCTCGCGGGAATTCTCGCGCGCCGACACCTGGATCACATCGGCGACCGTGCTCTGGCCGCTCGTGTTCACGATCGTGTTCGTCGTGGGCACGGTCGCTGCGATCGCCGCGAAGGCCGCGGATGCGCCGATCTCCGAGGAGGCATGGCTCGTGTTCTGGGAGGCGTGGACCTGGCTCGTGCTCGCCACAGGCTGCGTGATCGTCGTGTGGTTCACCGTCGGAGGCGTGCGCGACCTGCGCCGCATGTACGCGCACCTCGAGCGGTACGCAGCCGATGCGCGCGACGACGGCAGCGTGGGGAAGTCCGGCGATGCGTGACCTCCGGCGCATTCCACTGCCGCGGATGGGATGGACCGCCCGCGCGGAAGGGCACGGGACGCTCGAGATCCCGCCGTTCATGCACGCGTCGATCCACGCCGCGCTCGAGGCGGCCGGCCTGCAGTCGCCGTGGAAGGGCGAGCGTGCCGAGCTCGACAGCGAGTGGGTGGGCCGAACCGCGTGGACCTTCGCGTGCACGATCGATGTCCCCGCCATGCCGGAAGGCCGGTCGTGTGCGCTCGTGATCGATGTCGTTGATGGTCCGTGCGAGATCGTCCTCGGGGGCATTCCGCTCGGTTCGCACGCGAGCGAGCACATTCCGTTCGAGGCGCGCGTGCCCGATGCGCTGCGCGGAACGCGCGTCGTGCTCGAGCTCCACTTCAAGGCGCCCGTCGACGAGGTGCTGCGGTGGCAGGCGGAACTCGGCGAGCGGCCGGTGAACGGCGACTGGACGCCGTTCTGCTTCGCGCGCAGCGCCGCGTGCGGCTTCGGCTGGGACTGGGGGCCGCGCGTCCCGGGCGTCGGCTTCTACGGAGCGCGCTTCGACTGCTGGAACGAGACGCGCATCACGGGCATCGCGATCGCGCAGCAGGCGAACGGGGACGGTTCGTTCACCGTGCGCGTGACGCCGCGGGGCGAGTTCGACCCGGCGCGCATCGAGTGCGTCGTGCGTGAGCGCGAGGGCTCGCAGCGCATCGCGTGCGATGCGGACGGTGTCGCGACGCTCCGTCCCGAGCGGCTCTGGTCCACCTGGGATCGCGGTGGACCCGCGGGGTCTTGGTGGAATGCGATGGTGGGCATGCGCGACGCGGCAGGCGTGTTCCGTCCGATCGCGACGACGCGCTTCGCGCTCCGCCGCATCGAGCTCGACACCTCGCGCGACGCCACCGGACGCGCGTTCACCTTCATCCTGAACGGCGTGCCGCTCTACGCGCGCGGCGCGAACCTGATCCCGCCCCTCCTCGGGCGTCGCCATGAGCACGACTGGCTCGGCGAGATGCGCCGCTATCGCGACACCGGCTTCAACATGGTCCGCGTCTGGGGCGGCGGCAACTACCTCCCCGACGGCTTCCACGAGGCATGCGACGAACTCGGCATCCTCGTGTGGCAGGACTTCATGTTCGCCTGCGCGACCTATCCGGAGGACGAGCCGTTCGCCACGCTCGTCGCACGCGAGGCCGCGCACCAGGTGCAGCGGCTCTCGCAGCATCCATCGCTCGCGCTGTGGTGCGGCGGCAACGAGGACATCCTCGCGTGGTGGAGCTGGGGCTGGAAGGAGCGGCTCCGTGAAGGCCAGTCGTGGGGCCTGCGCTACTGGACGGAGATCCTGCCGAACGCAGTCGCCGCGCACGACCCCGGCACTCCGTACTGGACCGAGAGCCCGTACTCGGGTTCGATGGAGCTGCATCCGAACGATCCCGACCATGGCGATCGCCACACCTGGGACGCCGAAGCGAAGATCGAAGGCTACCGCACGATCCTGCCGCGCTTCTCGAGCGAGTTTGGGCACCAGTCGCCGCCATGCTGGAGCACGGTGGTCACCGAGTGCCTCGACGAATCGCGCGATGCCGCCGCGATGACCGCCGTCGAACTCGTCGAGGCGATGCGGCTCCGGCAGAAGGCATGGGGCGGCGACGATGCGCAGTACCGACCGTTCCTCGACGCGCGCTTCCGGCCGGCACGGAGCGCGCGCGAGTATGTGGCCCAGGCGCAGCACCTCCAGGCGCGGGCGATGTCGGTCGCGATGCGTTGGCTGCGCGCGGGCGCACCGCGTTCGATGGGCGCCCTCATCTGGCAGTGGAACGATGTGTGGGCGGGCCACTCGTGGTCCCTCGTCGATGTCCGCGGGACGCCGAAGCCCGCGTGGCACGCGGTGCGCGGCGCATGCGCCGGCCGCATGCTCTCGATCGAACCGACCGGTGGCTTCGTGCAGATGAAGGGCGGGTCGCTCGAGGTCGTGCTCACGGACGACTGTTTCCTCGATACAGGTGTCCAGTACCGCCCGAACGGACCGATCGAGGTGCTCGTCGAGCGCATGGCTTTCGACGGCACGGTGCGCGCGCGCGCGACGGTTCGGATGTCACCGATCGCGGTCGCGGCGACCCATCCGATTCCCGCCGAAGTTCTCGACGGAGCCGATCCCGAGCGGGAGTGTCTCGTGGCGCGCGTGCCGGACGAGCCCGAGTTGCCGCCCGCGGTCGAGTTCCTCGCCCCCGATGCATCGCTGCGCCTGCCGGAGCCCACGCTCGAACTCATCGATGCAGGGCGCGGGTTGCACCGTGCGCGAGTCCTTCTGCGCGAGGCCTGGGTCGAGCCGGCGTCCGATGCCGATTTCTCGATCGGGGCGGGACAGCCCGCGTGGCGGACCGTTCTGCCTGGTGAGGAGATCGTGATCCCCGAGGGACGCGTGCTCTGGACTGCGAATCACTTCGCGAAGCACCGCGAAGGCTGAGACGGCTGGGCCCGCCCGCGTCCTTTCGGCCCTCGATTTTTCCGCACGAACAAAAGCAGCGTTCGCGGGAACGGGCTTCCGACGCGCTACCTTCGCACGCGATGGCGACGGGCCGCGTTGCTCGCCGCAGACATCGGACGATTGTTCATGAAGGGGAGAGACGACGATGATCGCATGCTTCGACATGGGTGGAGCGACCGGCGGTTCGCGTGGCGAGAAGGCGGGTAAGCGGGGTGGTGAATCCGCATCCAAGCCCGCGATGAAGCCGGCAGCCGTTCCCGCGCCCGCAGGCGCCTGTGATTTGGGCAACGACCCGAATCGACGGGAGTCCGGCGCCACCGTGCAGGGCCCCGTCCCGACGGGTGGGCCCGTGCGTGTCGCCTCGGACGGCGCGAGCCGATACGCCAGCGGCGCGCCGAGCATCGTGTCGGTCGATGCACCGCCGCCCGACCAGCACCCGGCGGGCCGAAGCGACGAGGAGATCCGCGCACTCTTCGCGGCGAAGTCGCGTCAGCGCGAGTCCGCCATCGGACGGCTGATCGAGGAGTCGAAGGCGAAGGGGGAATCCCTCGAGCGCTTTGTCGCGGCGATCACCTACGACTGCGAACTCGCACCGCGCACGACGAATCGCAGACAGCTGCTCGAACTTGGCATCGAGGTTCCCACGCCGGACTCGCTTCCCACCGATCAGGAGCAGATCCGCCGCGCGCTCTGGACCATCATCTACGGCCTCGCGCGGCTCGGCATCTTTCTCACGGGAACCGACGCGCTCGACGACCGCGCGCTGCTTGAACGGCTGTGCGGATCGGTTCTCCTCGACGAGGTCGCGGACATCCCGCCGACCGCCGACATGAGCGAGTTCATCGATCTTTCGGCATGTGGTGCCGACGGAACGGAAGACCCCGCGCCGGATGTCGATGGCCTCGTTGGTCCGCTCGACTTCGACTCGGACGACGATGGAATGGAGGACCTCGGGCTGTTCCGCGCCTCACCCAACGCACAGGGAGGACGACCTGCGCATGGGCGCGACCGCTTGCTACCACGCCCCGATCGAACATGAAGCAACCCGGGAAACGGATTCGATCCGACACGCGCACCGCCCCAGCCCTTCGTACCGAACGGTGCGTCACCCGCCCATGGCGGATCGCGCTCCTACCGTCCGAAGGTGCGCAGCCATGCCACTGGTGCGCGTGGCCGCGGTCCCTTCCGGGCCTTCGCCTGCTTCCACCAGCGGTAGCCGATGATGCACGCCACCAGGATGGCGACTCCCGCGAGGCTGAGGCTGAGCGTGTTTCCGAGGCTCTTGGCCCGCTCGTAGCCCAGCTTGCCGAAGTACCCGATCGCGACCTGTGCAGGCGCGGTGATGGCGACGGTCGTGAGCTCCACGGTGAGGAACTTCCACCACGCCATGTGCAGGATGCCCGTCATCGTCAGCACAGGGGTGCGCGTTCCGGGAATGAACCGTGCAAGGATGAGCACGATCACCCCGCGCTCCTCCATCGCGTACTTGGCTTCGAGCAGTCGCCTCGGATGCATCATGCGCTTGAAGCGCTTGCTGTGGACCAGGCGCGTGCCGTAGTTCCGGCAGACCCAGATCCAGAGGGTGTCGCCGATGACGAGGCCGAAGTATGCGGCGATCAGCGTCTCCGACCAGGACATGTGGCCGTCGTGGATCGCCACGCCGGCGGGGATCAGCAGGAAGTCCTCGGAGATGTGGAGCCCGACGCCGCAGACGATGAAGGCGACGAAGATGAAGATCGCCCCGTACTCCTGGATCCAGACCTGCCAGCCACTGGCCTCCTCGGCCACGGGGGCCGATGTGACGGCACTGGCCGCGGCGTCGCCTGCCTGGATCAGTATCGGGAGAAACGAGTGCAGCAGGTCCGACATGCCGGGCGGTCGATCACGGGGTCGATCACGAGGTCGATCCGACGGCTCCCGCCGGAGAGACGGAAGTCTACCACCCGCAGGCATCCTCGCGGACAGGGAGGTCCTCTCCCGTCACGATGTTTACATGGGCTCGACTCCATCGCGACGATGCCTCGACGGTTCCTCGTGCCGTCATCGGATCGAGGCGATTCCGTCAAGCGCCAGGAGTTCCCTGCACCAGAACGGTTCCGCGTGCTCGACGCTGATCCTCGAGCCGAAGTAGCGGTCGCGCGCGTCGACCTGGTCCGGCAGCGACCGGTTCGGGTCGTGCTCGACGACCTGCGACCTGTACGCCAGGATGGCGTCGCGCTTGCGGACCGCGAATGGCGTGATGTCGAGCGCGAAGCTCGGCGACGGCACCGACTTCAGGTGGGTGCAGTAGTAGTGGATCAGCCGCCGGGGATGGATCGGCTCGCCGGGAATGGAGCTTCGGGTCAGCTTCGCGTCGAACCGCGCGTCCTCGGCGATGCGCGTCGCCGCGATGTGGTCCGGATGCGCATCGTCCGGATGCGGGGCGAAGAGGATCTCGCAGCGATGGCTGCGCAGTACGGCGGCGAGCCGGTGCCGTGCCTCGATCGAATGCACCACCGCGCGGTTCGGAAGCCCGAGGTTCACGCGGTTGCATCCGAGGATCGCATCCGCCGCCGCCGCCTCCTGTGCGCGCCGCTCGGGCGTGCCGCGTGGCGTCGGCTCGCCGTCGGTCATGTCGACGACAAGCACGGAATGGCCTTCGGACACGAGGCGCGCAATCGTGCCGCCCATGCCGAGCTCTGCGTCATCAGGATGTGGTGCGACGACGACGATGTTCACGCGCGGCATCCTACTTCGATCCCGAGCGCGTGCGTCCGCGTCGACCGGTCGGTTCGGTTGCCGCGTCGCCGCCGTCGAATCCCGGGATGGCCCGAACCTCGACCGGCGCCCCGAACGCGGTCTCGTGCACCTCGCGCGCGATCCGGGCGAGGAAGGACAGCAGTTCGTCGCGGTACCGCAGGTCACCGTTCCGGCGCGCGAACTCGGCCTCGATCATCGCGCGGTGGAGGATCGCGAGGCGAGCCCACTGCGAGGCGAGATACGCATAGGTGGACGGAAGGGAGATCAGCGGCGCGAGCGACGCTCCGACCGAGTTGGGGTCGCCCGACAGCGCCGGCGTCACCTTGCGCTCGAGCGCCGCGGTCAACCGCACGAGGGGGATCGCCGTCTCGAGGCCGATCAGATCGCGCTCGAAGCCTGCGTACGCATCGTCGTTGCTGGCGGCGAGGAACGAGCGCGTCGCGAGCACCGCCCGCGCGACGAGGTCCTGCGTTGCAGGCGCGATCATCGAGCGGCGCGTCGACCACGGGCCCCAGAGCGCAAGATGATCGCCCGCCGCGCGGTCGATCGGCTCGATCACCCGGTCGAGATCGGCGAGCGCGCGGCACAACCGCGCCGCGTGATCGAGCCGCTTCGCGGCGACGCCGCCGAGGTCGCCGCGTCCGAGCGCCTCGCACCATGCGTTCCGCGCTTCGGCCGCGCGAGCGACAAGCTGCTCGGGAACGCCTCCGGCGAGTTCGGTGGCACGGGGGGTCCGCTCCTTCAGCTGGACCTCGTACGGAAGGGGAAAGGACGCCGCGTGGAGCGACTCGATCGTCGCGAACGCGCGCTGCGCCTCCTCCCGCTTCAGGGGGTCCTCGAGCAGCCGCGCGACACGCCGGGCGACCGCCGCGAAAGCGCGACCCGCGCCCGGACGCACCGATCCAACCGAGTCGATCACCGACTGCAGGAGAACGATCCGCTCGCGATCGATCCCGATCGACCGAATCCGCCCGAGGGCGGAAAGGCTCTCCGGATCGCCCGCTCCCGCAGGGTCGACGCACATCGCTGCGAACGCCTCAGGCAGCGCCTTGACCGCGATGCGTGCATCTCGGTCGAGCCCGCGCATCGCCTCGCGAAGATCGCGGGGCGCTTCCTTCGCGATCGACTGCTCGAGCCGTCCGGCGGTCGCGCATGCATCGAGGATGCGCCGCGCCGCGCGCGCACGGTCACGCTCGCGCAGCGAGCCGCCGGCCTCCGCGGCAAGCAGTCCCGCCGCGGCATCCGACAGCTGCCTCCGCGCGGCCTCGGTGACCGCAGGCTCCTTCCGCATCGCGAGAAGCTCGAACGCTGCGGGCATCGTGAACTCGAGCGCCTCGCATGCCGCGACCGTCTCGGGGTCGAGCGGCGACGAGGCGAGCTGTGCGAGCAGCGCGGTCATGCGTGTGGCCGTCGCATCGAGCGCTGCGGCATCGAAGGGCAGCGGGGGCCCTTGGCGTCTCGCTGCATCAACCCACGCGAGCAAGGCGAGTGGCTCCGCGAGAAGGCGCGCCTCGAGAGCGGACGACGCATCGCCTTGCGCGAACGCGTCGATCGCCGCATTCGCCGCGTCGCGCGCGGCTTCATCCGCGAGCATCGCGGCGCTCGCCCGGAGGTCCGCGGCACTCTCCGCCGCGACGGTCGCGCGCGCAGCGCCAGAAACCCGCTCGACGAGTGCATCGAGCACCGGCCACGGATCCGGCGCAGCGCCGTCCTCGATGATCGTGGCGAGTTCCGCGAGCGGCGCGAGCATGACGGCAAGTGCACGCGTCGTCTCGCGCGCGAGCCGGTCCTTCGGCGCGACGAGCGCGCGCCGCAGCGGATCGCTCGGCGTCTCCGCGAGCGTTTCCAGCAGTCTCATCGCCCGCTGCGCGCCGGCAATCGGGAGCAGCTCGTCGCGCCCATCGCGCCCCGCGAGCGCACGGTCGATCAGTGCATCGACGCGCGGCACGAGCAGCGCGAGTCGCGCACCCGCCGCCGCCGGTGCGCTCTCGCTCCACGGACGCGCCGCGCCCGATCGAAGCAGATACGCCGCGATCGACCGGACCTTCGACGCCGCACGCGCGCGTACCTGCGCTTCGCCCACGAGCGACGCGGACCCGCGCACGAGCTCATCGACCTCCGCCTCGAGCATCAGCGCGAGCTCGAGCACGCCGTTCTTCTCGGGAATCGCAGGCCCTTCGTCCGGCGCATCGAGTGCGAGCGTCTGACCGAGTGCGCAAGGCGCGACCACCGGAAGTCCCGCCGCCAATGTCGCGAGGCAGCAGACCACCGCGCCGCGCGCAGGCCAGCCGTCGCGCCGCCGCATCATGACGCCGCGTCTCCCTCGTCCGGATCACCGGTCGACCGATCGTCCATCACCCGATCGCCCACCGCGCCGTACCAGATCCAGCGCAGGCACAGTCCCTGCGGAGGCAGCGTCGGTCCCGCACGCACGCGGTCGCGCGACTCGATGATCCCCGCGATCTCGCCGGGCGCGATCCGACCACGGCCGACCTCGACGAGCGTGCCCGCGATGATCCGCACCATGTTGTAGAGGAAGCCCGTCGCCGAGACCTCGATCTCGATGCGCCGCTCCGCCGGCGAGCGCGCGATGCAGTCGAGCACCGTCCGCACCGTGCTCGCACGCCCGTGGTTCACCTGCGCGAACGCAGCGCAGTCGTAGGTCCCCACGAGCCGTCGCGCAGCGTCCTGCATGGCGTCGACATCGAGCCGGTACGGCGTCGCGAACACGAGGTTCCGATCGAAGAGCGGCCGCGGATGATGCGGATGGCTCGTGTGCTCGATCGTGTAGCGGTAGCACTTGCTGCGCGCATCGCCGATCGGATTGAACCCATCGTGCACGCGCTCCGCCCGCACGACCTGTACATCGTGCGGAAGCCGCGCCGTGATCGCCTGCGCGAGCCGCTCGAGCGGAACCCGCACATCGGCCGTGAACGCCGCGACCTGCCCGATCGCATGCACGCCGGCGTCCGTCCGGCTCGCGCCGACCACCTCGCACGGCTGACGGATCACCTCGGTCACCGCCTCCTGCAGCACACCCTGCACGGTGCGAAGCGGCGGCGCGTCCGCGGGCTCCTGGCGTTGCCAGCCGTGGAACCCGGTCCCGTCGTAGGCGATGGTGAGCTTGTAGCGCGGCATCGCGGTCGGTTCCTGCGATCCGCACCGCCTCAGCGGCCGAACAGATCGCCGGGGTGGAACATGCCCTTGGACTCGAAGTACGCAAGCGCAGCGTCGACCGTGGGGAAGATCTTCGTCGCGGTCTCGGTGATGAACGGGCTGGGCGCCTTCTTCGGCTTCCAGACCACATACACCTCCTTGGTGTGCTCCCACGCGTGCTGCAGCTCGCGCTCGACGCCGCTCGACAGTCCCGGCGTTCCGTTCGGAAGCTCGGGAACGAGCGACACGATCATGTCGCTCTGGTCGATCAGCTTGAAGTCGCGCATGTAGATCTGTCCGTCGACATCGCCTGCGATGTCGAGGACCTCGCGCACGCTTACGCGGATGCTCCGCCCGGCGCGGCCGCCGAAGCTGTGGGCCTCGGTCTCGATCCAGTCCTTGCCCTCGCGCGCGGCGGCGAGCGCGCGGTCGAGGAGCAGCTTCTCGTCGACATCGCCCGGATCGAAGGTGATGAAGTGCTTCGCGAGCTCGGCGCGGAAGTGGTCGATCTCCGCGAGCACATCCGGCATGTCGACGACATGGCTCATCGGGAAGCTCGGGTACACCTTCCGCATCTCGGGACGGGTCACGAGGCGCGTCGCGGTCTCGACGGTGTCCTGCATGCGGCCGCGCGACAGGATGTAGAAGTTGTTCTGGCAGCCCATCGCCTGCGCGAGGAGCTCGGTCGCGAGGATCTCCTCCTCACGCCACACCATGCAGTCCTTCAGCGTCGCGTCGATGTCATGCTCCGCGTGGAGCCGCTGGTGCACGACCTCGACGTTGTCGACGAGGCAGATGAACATGTTGGGTTCGAACTTCGCGATCTGGTCGAAGTCGAACGCGGAGAACAGGCCATGCCGCCAGCGGAAGGTGGCGTGCGTGTTCAGGATCACATTCCTGTGCTCCTTGGCGGGCATCGTCGCCGCGATCACATCCTTGAACGCCGCGCGTCGCAGGGTGGCGAGCCGCGAGATGGGGAGGTCGAGGATGCGCCCCGGCCGCACATCCGGCGCCTCGGCGTACATCAGGTCGCCGAGGTTGAAGAGCTCGATGTGCTCGCCCCGTAGCTCGCCCGCGTCCTTGACGGCCTTCAGGTATGGCTTCTTGTCGACACCGATCTGGCCGGTCACGATCGCACGCATGCAGGGACTCCGATCCGCCGGCAGCGGGGCTCGGCGGGACGCAGAGAGTAGCACGGGCCGCGGTCCGACTCAGAGAACGCCCGATACGCCGCCGGGCATCCCGTCCGAGCGGGCGACGAGCGCCACGACATGCACCTCGACCGCGCGTCCTTCACCGACGGCATCGACTTTCTCGTGTGTCTTTCCCTTGAGGTTCACCCGTGCCGGCTCGATCGCGAGCAGCGACGCTATGTTCGCGATCATCTCCACCTTGCGCGGCGCAAGCTTCGGCCGTTCGCAGATGACGGTCACATCGAGGTTCACGATCGCGTAGCCCGCCTCCGCGAGCACGCTGCGAGCCGCGCGGACGAAGTGGGCCGAGTCCTGCCCGTCCCAGGCGGGATCGGTGTCGGGAAACGCCTGTCCGATATCCTCGCGCCCAATCGCGCCCATGAGGGCGTCGTAAACGGCGTGGTACACCGCGTCGCCATCCGAATGCCCCACGGGGCCGACGGGGTGGTCGAACGCGACGCCCGCGAGCACGAACGGCCTTCCGCGCCCAGCCGGGGCGCACGCCTCGAGGCGATGCAGGTCGTATCCGTGCCCGATCCGAAGTGCTGGCAGGGAGTTGCTCATCGCCTCCATTGTCGCGATTCCGCGCCACAGTGCAGCCGAAATCCCGAAGAGCGGCCCCCTTGTCGGCCGATAGCACGGTTCCGAAGGCCGATCGGCCAGGCTACCGCCATGACTCGACCCCTCACCTGCATCCTCGTCGCTTCCGCGCTCCTCCTCCCGGGCTGCTACAGCTCGAAGGGCGGCGTCTACCCGTACTCGGGCGGTGGCTACACCTACCTCTCGTCCGAGATGCGCCCCGTGACGGTGACGGTCGTCGACACCCGCACCGAGCAGCCGTTCTTCAAGCTCGACATCCCCCCGGGGAAGCAGCTCACGATGAACTTCCTCGAGGGGCAGGGCGACGATCCCGTCGAGCGCCCCGACCGCATGGTCTACGCGATCTGGGATGCCGGTACCTCGATGGGTCGGCTCACCAACCAGTTGACCTGCCCGCCGACCGGCTGCCGCCGCATCGACTACTCGTTGCGCACCGCGCCCGAGTGGTCGGAGGAGCCAGCCGACGCCGCGCAGCGCGTCGACAGCACCGCCTCGAAGCCCGCGTGGTGGACCCCGCAGGGTGGCGAACTGCCGAAGCGCACGAAGTACTACGACTGAGTACTACGACTGAATGCTCGGACCGAGTAGCGCGTCCAAATCGACGACGGCCCCGTGCCGGTCGTCGCGTCGTCGCCGTCATCGCGCGACACGCGGCGCCGCCTCTCGCGTCTCACGCGCGGGCCAGCGCCGCGAAGCGCTCGCCGCGCTCCTCGTAGTTGCGGAACTGATCCCAGCTCGCGCAGGCGGGTGAAAGCAGCACGATGTCGCCCGGTCGGACGCGCTCGCGGATCCGCTCCATCGCCACTTCGAGCGTTCCGCAGCCGATGCTCCTCGCGCCACCGACAAGCGCCGGCTCCATGACGCCGATCGCATAGAGCCCGGCGACGCGATCACCGAGCGCGCGTACCGTCGAGAGATCCGCCTTCTTGTCCTGGCCGCCCACGATCAGGTGGATGCGCGCGGCATCGTCGAAGCTCCCGACCGCGAGAAGCGTCGCCTCGGGCGTCGTCGACTTCGAGTCGTTGTAGTAGCGGACGCCCTCCCGCTCGGTCACGAACTTCAGGCGGTGGGGCAGTCCCTCGAAGCGCGCGATCCGCGCACGGAACTCCGCCATCGCCGCCATCCCGTCGAGCCCCGCATGCGCGTATGCCGCGACCGCCGCCTCGAGCGCAAGCCGAGCGTTCGCGCGGTTGTGCGCGCCCGGCAGCAG
>JBEAQW010000339.1:0-4115 GCA_041163725.1 Planctomycetota bacterium | reverse complement strand
CCCACCCGAAGGGGGACCCGTCGGGTTGCGTTGGCTTGACCGGACGCGCTGAGCGATTCCAGACGCGTGCGGTTGCGTCAGGCGAAGAACTCGCGGCCACGCGCGGCGATCTCGCGCTCTTCATCGGTGGTGAAGGTGCGTTCGGTGCGCGTCGCGATGCCGACGACACCCAGCACGCGGCCGTCGTCGGAGAGCACCGGGACGGCGACGCTCCCCGCGAGGCCCGTGGCGCGCGCGCCGGGGCGGACATCGCCCGTCGTGTCCTGCTGGATGTTGCAGGAGTTCACGGCGCACTTCCGCTCGGCGGCGAGGCCGGCCATGCCCTTGCCGATCGGGACGAACTTGACGATGTCGAGCACGGGTTGCGGGATGCCGATCGCGCAGCGGAGATGGAGCGCGCCGTCGGTACCGGTCGCGTGCAGCGTGCCGCTGTCGGCGCGGAGGTCCGTGAGGATCGACTGGAGAATGGCGAGGTCGGAACCGGAGAACTGCATGGACACAGGGTATGCGATCACGCGTCGCGTTCGGAGGGGCGGAGGTAGCACCTCGCATTGGCAAACGGTGCGTCGAGCGTTCGCTCTGACTTGTGCTTGCGTTCCCGCTCCGACCTCACGAGCATGAGGACGCCGGAGTGGGCGCGGTACGGGGATGAGGGGGAGGCTCGTGCGCACCGCTCGGAAACCTCTCGATCGGTGCACGGCACGCGCCAGTCAGTGCCACGCACGGCACGGCACGTGCCAGGCACCCGCGTGATCCGTCGCAACACCCCACCGAGCCGGTGCTTCCGACAAGAGCCGACGGTGCACGGCACGTGCCGTGCTGTGCCAGTCAGTGCCAGGCACGTGCCGTGCACCGTCGGCTAGGGGCGCGTGAAGACGAACACGCCGTGCTTGTTTCCCACCACGATGTCCTCGCGGTCATCGTCGTCGAGGCGTCCCGTCCAGAGCTGCGTACCCACGCCGCTGTCGGCGTCGATCTCGTGCTTCACGAAACGCGCGCCGCCGGGAGCCGCCTCGTCTCGCACGAGTTCGAACCACGCGACGATCGGGGGCGCCATCGGCTCGTCATCACCCATCGGCCCATGCGCCCACCGCCGCTTGCCCGTGACGATGTCCGGCAGTCCATTGCCGTCGATGTCCGCGATCCGAAGCGCGTGCAGCTGGCTGAATCCCGCACCATCCGCGTTCTCCGCCGCGGTGCGGCCGAGGATCGGGCGCTCCGTGAAGGAACCATCCGCATGCTGCTCGAACCACGAGAGGCCGTACGAGTGCGCCTTGATGCTCGTCACGATGTCGGCGCGACCGTCGCCGTTGATGTCGTAGGCGTACATCTGCGCGCCGCCTTCGCCGAAGTTCGCGGGGTGAAACGCCCAGACGCCTTCAGAACGACTCGCGCCATCCCCAGGCTGCTCGTACCAGCCGGCGCTCGTGAGGATGTCGATGCGCCCGTCGCCATTCACATCACCCGCACCGTAACCATGCGTGTACTGATGGATGGCCTTGTCGCCTTCGGGCGACTTCGGCGTGATCGCATGGAAGCGCGCGGTCGCGAGCGGTTCGCTCCAGTCGAGCTCGGCGAAGCCGAACCGCCCATCGGTGTGGCAGAGGAGTTCGGGTCGACCGTCGCCGTTCACATCGGCGAGATCGGGCGACTCACCGTTCGCGACGGCGAAGATGTCATGACGCTTCCACTCCGCCTCGGGGGCGCGCGCACCGTCACCCGGATTGAGGAAGACCGACGCGGCCGTTCCCGGAAGACCGTAGACGAGGATGTCCGTCCACCCGTCGCCGTCGAAGTCGTGCGCGAACTGCAGGAAGTAGTCGGAGTAGCCGGTGTCGGCGCGGTACGGAGTCCGCGTGGGACCAGACGCGTTCGCACGCTCCGGCGTGTAGGCCGCGCGCGTCGCGAACTCCGGGCCGAACCAGATGAAGCGGCCCGCGCAGACATCGCGGTGTCCGTCGCGGTCGAAGTCGGCGACGGTGCAGCCCTCGCTGACGAAGTCCTTCGTCAGCGTCCGCTTGACGAAGCCCGCGTCCGGGGAGACCGCGATGGCGCAGATCGTGGCGGCGACGGAGAGCATCGCGTGCATCAGTCGAGCGGACGGCCATCCCAGCGCACGAACGCCTCGATCGCCTGGTACTCGGCGAGACCGAGCGTGTCGTAGATCTTCGCGGTGGCGGAGTTGCGCTGCTCGGCGCGCTCCCAGAACTCGCGTTCATCGGCGCCGGGGAACAGCGCGCGGTCCTTCTGCGACTGGTGCTTGAAGATCGCGGTGCGCTTGCGCGCGACCTCGTCGGGCGAGAGCGGCACGGCCATCTCGGTCTGCTCGACATCCCACTCCTGCCACGCGCCGCGATAGAGCCAGGTGGTGCAATCCTTCGCCCAGTCGTCGTTCGCGCACTCCTGGAGCGCGCGGAAGATCGCGGACAGGCAGACGCGGTGCGTGCCGTGCGGATCGCTGAGGTCGCCTGCGGCGTAGACCTGGTGCGGCTTCACGGTGCGCAGCAGCGCCTTCACGATCTCGATGTCGTCGGTGCCGAGCGGCTTCTTGCGCACACGGCCCGTCTCGTAGAACGGCATATCGAGGAAGTGCAGGCGCTCTTCGGGAACACCGCAGTAGATGCCGGCGGCCTTCGCCTCGCCGCGCCGGATGAGCCCCTTCAGCTTCTGGACCTCGGGCGGATCGACCTCGCCCGGACGCTTCGTGCGCAGCTTGCGCGCGATGTCGTGCTCCATGCGCTCGGTGCGCGCGCCCTCGAAGCCGAACATGCCGTTGAAGTCGCTCGCGAAGTCGAGGAAGCGCAGCGCCTCCGCATCGAACACCGCGATGTTGCCCGAGGTCTGGTAGGCGACATGCACCTCGTGCCCCTGGTCGACGAGCCGGATGAAGGTTCCGCCCATCGAGATCACATCGTCGTCCGGATGCGGAGAGAAGATGAGGACGCGCTTCGGGAAGATGTCGTCGCCGGGGCGATGGATGTCGCCGGCCTGCTTGCGGTCGGCCGGCTTTCCACCGGGCCAGCCGGTGATCGAGCGCTGCAGCTGGCGGAACACGCTGATGTTCAGGTCGTACGCCTTGCCGCGACCTGCGAGAAGGTCCTGCAGGTGATGCTCGTTGTAGTCCTCGGCGGTGAGCTTGAGGATCGCCTTGCCGGTCGTGCGCGCGAGCCAGATCACGGCCTTGCGCGTCATCGCGTCGTCCCACTCGATGTCATGAGCCGCGCTGATCCAGGGCGCCTTGCAGCGCTCGAGTTCGGCGGCGGCGGCGAGGTCGAGGTAGACCTGCGCGTTGGCGTGCTCCTGCAGGAAGCTCGCGGCGATCGAGTTGGTGACCGCGCCCTCGATGGATCGCGCGACGACCGGAGCCTTGCCCTCGCCGAACGCGACCATCACCACGCGCTTCGCCTCGAGAATCGTGCCGACGCCCATCGTGACGGCGCGCGTCGGGACATTCTCCTCGCCGAAGAAGTCGCTCGCCGCATCCTTGCGCGTGACGCGATCGAGCGTGATGAGACGCGTGCGGCTCGTGCGCGACGAGCCGGGCTCGTTGAAACCGATGTGTCCGGTGCGTCCGATGCCGAGGATCTGCAGGTCGATGCCGCCTGCGGCCTTGATCTCGCGCTCGTATCGCTCGCACATCGCGCGCACATCGTCCTCGGCGCAGGTGCCGTCGGGGATGTGCGTGTGCTGCGGGTCGATGTCGACGCGATCAAACAGATGCTCGCGCATGAAGCGGTGGTAGCTCTGCAGATCGGCCGGCTGCATCGGCCAGTATTCATCGAGGTTGAAGGTGACCACATTGCGGAAGGAGAGGCCTTCCTCGCGATGGAGGCGGACAAGCTCGTCGTAGATGCCGGTCGGAGTCGAGCCGGTCGCGAGACCGAGGACGCACTTCTCGCCGGCCTTCGCCTTGGCGCGGATGAGGTCGGCGATCTCGCGCGCGACGGTGGCACTGACGTCCTTCGCGCGCTCGAACACGCGCGTCGCGGTGCGCTCGGCGGGAGAACTGGTCTCCCAGTAGGCGGACGGGCGGTTGGCGATCGACGGGGTCGGCTTCGACTCGATGGTGGTCATGGTGCGCATGCGATGCTATCGGAAGCGGGCGGCGATGGGCG
>JBEAQW010000338.1:0-4161 GCA_041163725.1 Planctomycetota bacterium | reverse complement strand
TGCATCCTGCTGATGGGCGTGGTCACGATCGTCTACACCTCGCTCGGTGGAATCGAGGCGGTCATCTGGTCGGATGTGCTGCAGGCCGTCGTCCTCTTCGGAGGCGCGATCTGGGCGCTCTGGGTCATGATCGCCGGTACCGACGGCGGGCTCGGCGGACTGTTCGCCGACGCGACCGCCGCGGGCAAGCTGCGCTACGCCGACTGGTCGCTCGATCTCACGCGCGCCAGCGTGCTCGTGATCGTCCTCGGCGGCATCTTCAGCAACCTCATCCCCTACGCCAGCGACCAGTCGATCGTGCAGCGATACCTCTCGGTGCCCGACGAGCGCCAGGCGAAGAAGGCGGTGCTCGGCGGCGCGCTGCTCGCGCTGCCCGCATCGCTGCTCTTCTTCGCGCTCGGTACGGCGATGTGGGGCTTCTACCGCGCGAATCCGGCTCATCTCGAGCCGACCGCGCAGCTCGACCAGATCCTTCCGTCGTTCATCGTGAACGAACTTCCCGCCGGCATCTCCGGCCTCGTGCTCGCCGGTCTCTTCGCCGCCGCCATGAGCAGCCTCGACTCCGCGATGAACTCCGTGTCGACCGCGTTCACCACCGACTGGTACGCGCGCTTCCGTCCGGCGACGGATGAACGGATGCGCCTGCGCGTCGCGCGCGTGGCGACGGTCGTCATCGGCGTGCTCGGGACCGCGGCTGCGATCGTCATGGCGCGTCGCAACGATCCGAGTCTCCTCGATCTCTGGTTCAAGGTGATCGGGCTCTTCGGCTCGGGCGTCGCGGGCGTGTTCATGCTGGGCGCGCTCACGCGGCGCACCGGCGCGCTGGCCGGATGGTGCGGACTCGTCGCGGGTGCCGGCAGCGTCTGGGCGGCGGGCGCATTCACCGCGCTCAGCGGCCTCGCCTATTCCGCCGTCGGTATCGTCGTCTGCATGACCGTCGGGATCATCGTCGGTCTCGTCAAGCCGCGCCGCATCGCAGCGGTCGGTTGAGGAACGGTTCTCCTTCCGAGGTGTCGCATGAAGTCAGGTCGATCCAGGTTCCGCGCGCTCATCGTCTCCATCGCGTGCGCTGCGTCTCCGTGCGCGCAGGGCGACGCACCGCCCGCACCGAAGCCCGTGCGCAACGCCGAGATGTCGGGCTACATGCTCGTTCCCGTCGAGCGCGCACCCGCCGAGTTCAACGCGGGCTTCTCGCTCTATGCCGCCGCGTGGCCGCTCGTCGAGAACTACCCGGGCTCGAACTTCCAGACGGGTCTCTTCGGAACCTGGATGTTCCCGCAGTTCGGCGTCGAGCCGGGCGATGAGAAGCCGAAGGACCTCTACACCGACATCGAGGGTGGACTCGGCTGGTGGCGCGACACGCGCTTCGCGACGGAGACTCCGAAGTTCATCATGGGCGGCGTGGCGGTGAACTTCGCCGCGTGGGCGAACGGGCCGGGCGCCGGAAAGGGACGCGACTGGAACGCGCCGCTCGGCAAGTACGCGATCGCGCAGCTGAGCCCGTGGGTCGTCTGGCCTCCCGATGGGCTCAATCTCGCGCAGGGAACATGCGGCGAGCTCTTCGGCTACGGGTACCTGCCGCTTCCGCTCGTCGACGCGAAGGGTGCGGAGGGTGGTCGCAAGATCGCGACCGGCGGACAGTGCTGGACGCTGTTCCTCAACACGGAGAACTTCAAGGGGCCGCTCTGCTTCTTCACGCCGAACTTCTGGACCGAGTTCGTCGGCGAGCGCACGGAACTCGAGGGCAAGTTGCTCGACACGCGGCCGTCGGACCCGAACAAGGCGTTCCAGATGGAGACGCAGTGGGTGCCCGCGTCGGTGACCGAGCACGACGGCACGGCCTATGGCCGCGTCGCGCCCGTGTCGTTCCCGATGGACGACGAGGGTCGGACGGTGGTGCTGCACCGGTTGAGCGTCTACTCGAGCGCGGCGCTCACGGACGCGGTGCGCGCATGGTTCGCCGGCGGTGACGCACCGAGCGGCGCGTTCGCCGAGTCGGGCACCTTCGTGCAGAACTTCGGCAAGGGTGGCGGATCCACCTGGCGGCTCTTCGCCGATGGAACCAAGGACGACGCGCGCCCGGACATCGACTGGCGCGCGTTCGGCAAGCCGACCGCGCACGACGCGCATACCTTCGGCTACGCGTGGAACGACGACTTCGTGCGGACCGTGCGGGAGAAGCGTGCGAAGCTCGCGAGACTGCCGGAGTACTTCAAGCTCGATACCGCGCGCGACGGCAAGGCCGACGCGAAGCCGCGGTGGATCGCGGTCGACCGGCGCGATGTTCCGCGCGCGACGAAGCTCTCGACGATGAAGTTCGAGACGCCGGTCGAGAAGGGCGAGGGTGCGTACATCACGCCCGATGCGCCCGAGAGCCCGTTCCGCTCGCCGGGCCCCGTCGCGGGGCCGTTCGAGATCACGCTCGGCGACGGCAGCACGCTGACCTATGCGTGGTACCGGTTCGCCGACCAGCCGGCGATGGTGATGGCTGGCCTGACGCCCGCGGAGCGCGAGGAGGCGCAGCGGCGCGTGGAGCTGATGCACCGCGCGTGGACCAGGGATCGCCAGTACATCCCGCCGCCGACGACGGGCTCGCTCGCATCGATCGATCCTGCGCTGCTCGTGACGCCGCCGAAGGGCCTCGAGGTCGGCCATGTACCCATCGCACTCCGGCAGGAGATGCGCGCGCCGCGACGCTGAGGCTCCGCGGCCGGCCTGGTGGATCGGTTAGATTTTCCAGAATGTTCCACCTCGTCATCGCGTGCCTGCTCGCTTCATCCACCGTCGCACCGCCCTCGTTCGCGCCGGCTGTTCCCTGGAGCGAGCCGATCGCCGACTACCTCGCGCGGGGCGCGGAACTGCATCCCGACGGATTCAACCGTGCGATCACCGCGCTCATGCCGGAGGGCGACCGGCTTTGGATCGGCTACGGCGATGCGACGAAGAATCTCGGCACACCGGCGCCGATCGAGTTCCGCTATCTCGCGAAGGCCGCGGACTGCACCTCCTGCGCGGATCCGAAGCCGAGGCTCGCCCGCGTGCTCGCCGAAGGGCAGGGGGCACCGCAGCGGACGCCGTTCGATACCGGCGAAGAGCAGATCGAGCCGTTTCGGATCTGCGACGGACGCATCTGGCAGGCGGGTGTCGACTCGAACGACCCCGATGAACTGTGGACGCAGGCGAAGCCCGCGCCCGCGAAGCTGATCGAAGGCAACATGTTCGTGCTCGAGCCCGGGGCCGAGCCCGCGTGGCGCAAGTACCGCGCCATTCCCGGCGGCGAGCATGTGCACGATGTCTGCGCGTTCAGGGGTGCGCTGTACGCGGTCGGCTCAGGGTCGGCGAACAGGGTCGAGTGGGAGGGTGGACAGATCTTCCGCCACATCTGGCGCAGCGACGATGGCGGCAAGGGCTGGACCGTCGCGCACCGCGAGATGTTTCCCGAACTGGGGAAGGGCGACACGCGCTATCGCCGGCTGCTTGCCATCGGCGAACGGCTGTACGCCTTCGGCTATGTCAATCCATTCGTCGACAAGGGACCCCTCGAGGGGCGGCATGTCGAATGGCGCGACGGCGCCTTCATGCCGATCTCGCCCGACACGGCGGGCGAACTCGCGAACCTCATCGTCACGCGCACCTGGAATCTCGATGCGGGCACGGGGCTCGTGATCGCACGCGGACAGGACGCGTCGGCTCCCACCCGCGCCTTCCTTGCGCGAGACGGTCGCTTCATGGAGCTCGAGGGCTGGCGCTCGCTGCGCGCCATCGATCTCGCACCGGTCGAGGGCGGCTTCCTGCTTGCGTGCGGGAGCGGTGCAACCGCCGAAGCCACCGATCGCGGGACGGGAGAGGCGGAGACCTTCGAGGTCCGCTTCTTCACATCGACCGCACCCGATGCGACCGAGCCGGTACTCGCCCTCGGTACGACGCGCGTGACCGCGATCGCCGTCTGGGACGGTGCGCTCCTCGTCGGCACCGGCGATGGTGCGATTCTCCGCGCAGCGACGGGGGGCTGAACCTGACCGGCTGGATGAAAAGACACGGACGCGCGGTGCATGCACCGCGCGTCCGTCATTGATCCACCCTGATGGCCGACTGAACGGCGATCAGCCGTTGGCGGTCGCCTTGTTCTTGTTGAACACCCAGATGATCACGAAGAGCGCG
>JBEAQW010000337.1:0-5867 GCA_041163725.1 Planctomycetota bacterium | reverse complement strand
CGATGCTCGCGCAGCTCGCGTTCTCCGCGGGCCGGACGGTCGACCCGCTCGCGCTCACGCCGATCTACCCGCGCGAGCCCGAGGCGGTCACGAAGTGGCGCGAGCGGCACGGGGGGTAGCGCGCACGGCTTTGGCCGTGGTGCGGGTTTGCCGTGCGAACGGCGAAAGCAACGCGCAATTCCTGCGCGAACAAGCATTTGCGACTCGATCGCCCGCCGGAGCGACCGATCCCGCTCCTCACAGACCGACCGCACGCGCCGAGAGTCTGCTCGAACACCGAACCTTCCCTTCACGCCGCCCCCGATCACGCCGATCACCTGCACGCGCCCGGGTCGGGCGTACCGCCTTCGGGCGGTCGAGAGGAGAGGAAGTGCAGTGACCATGGAAGGCCCGTACGACGGTGAACCCACCCACGCGCAGGACGACTGCTTCATGGCAGGCGGCTCGTCCCGTGACTCGCACGCTGCGGTGCTCTGCGTGGGACTCTGCGAGCTGACGCGCACCCGCGTCGCCGCGCTGCTCAACGCCGAGGGGCTCTCCTGCGAGAGCGTCGACTCGATCGAGGCGGCCCGCGCGCACATCGTCGCCGGCGTCACCGATCTCATCCTCGTCGCCGATCACGTCCTGCCCGGACAGTTCGCCCCGCTCGCGGCGCAGGCGCGTCGCATCAGCGCGGCCACGAAGGTGCTCGTCGTGGGCGATACGCCCATGGGTGGCGCGCTGCTCGAGTCGGTCCGCGCCGGCGCGATCGACTGGCTCGATCTCGGTGACTCGAACGAGTACCTGCAGCAGCGCATTCGCAGCGCGGTCGACCTCGGCACCGAGGATCGTCGGCGCGAGGACCGGATCGCGCGGCTCAAGGGCATCTGCCGCAAGCTCTCGATCACCCGCAACGAGTTCTCCCGCCAGATCGACTCGCTCAGCGAGGGTCTCAGCGATGTGGCTGAGCGCGTCGGCGAGGCCAAGACCGTGGGCGAGTTCAGCGGATTGATCTCGCAGGAGCTCGATGTCGAGGAACTCCTCCGGACCTCCATGCAGTACATGCTGACCAAGACCGGCGCGACGAACGCGGCCGTGTTCCTGCCCGGATCGAAGTCCGACCAGTTCGGTCTCGGCGCATATGTCACCTACAAGTGCAAGCGACACCAGGCCGAGCCGCTGCTCAGCCGGCTCGCGAGCGACATCTGCCCGCGCGTCGCGGCAAGCGACGACATCATCCGCTTCGCGGACACGGCCGAATTCATCGAGTCGATCGGCATCGAGGCCGAGGTGCTCGCCGACTGCGAACTTGTGGCCTGGTCCGCGCGCCATGGCGACGAGTGCATGGGCGTGTTCTTCCTGTTCCGCAGCCGGAACGAGCCGTTCAAGGACGAGCTCGCGGGACTGATCGACGCGCTGCGCCCCGTGTTCGCCGAGCAGATGGCGCGCATCGTGCGCGTGCATCACCGCTCGCGGTTCCTCTGGCCCGAGTCGCGCGCCGACATCAACGACATCGACGAGGACACCGAGGGCGAGGACTGGCGTCGCGCGGCCTGAGCCGACCCGCCATCCCGGCTCCCTCCGAGCGCACCGGCGCGGCCGTATCCTGCGGCCCATGCCGCGACGCACCATCGCCGAGTTCCGCACCGAACGCGCCAGGGGGCAGGCCGCCCTCCTCGAAGCCGACCACCTCGGCATCAAGCGCTTCCTCCGCCTCGACAGCGCGACCTACGAGGACGGCGCGCTCGACGGCCGCACCAAGGAGTTGCTCGGTCTCGTCGCGAGCGCGGTGCTGCGCTGCAACGACTGCATCGACTACCACCTCGAGCAGTGCGTCCGCCTCGGCTACACGAAGGACCAGATCGTCGATGCGCTCAATGTGGCGCTCGTCGTCGGTGGTTCCATCGTGATCCCGCACGCCCGTCACGCGATGCTGTCGCTCGAGGAGCTGTTCGCCGAGCGGGAGGGCGACGCTGCGCCGCGGGAGTAGGTCACGCGCGCCGCATGCGCGCGAGCACGGTCACGCCGCCCTTCACGCGATCGCCCTTCGAGACTCGCACCGCCTCGACCTCCGCGGTCGGCACCACGAGCTCGGTGGTCGAGCCGAACTTGATCATGCCGTAGCGCTCGCCGCGCGCGAAGCGCTGGCCGCGCTCGATCGGGCACACGATGTGGCGCGCGACCTTGCCCGAGATCTGCTTCACACCGAGAAGCAGTCCACCCGCCGTGCGCAGGCAGCTCACCATCGACTCGTTGACCTGCGCGCTCTCCTCGATGCGCACATCGAGGTACTTGCCGGGCGTGTGGACGGTCGACAGCACCTCGCACGCGCATGGCATGCGGTTGACATGCACATCGAAGACGGAGAGGTAGATGCGGATGATCGTGGCCGGTCCACCCGTCGCCACATGATCGGGAACCTCGACCACGGCGCTGACGAGTCCGTCCGCGGGGCTCACGAAGTCGAGCGGATCATCGGTGGCGGGGCGCCTGCCGAGCGGATCGCGGAAGAACGATGCGAGTGCGAGCCAGACCACCACGGCGAGGGCGACGAGCCACCACCAGCCGAAGAAGACACCCGCCGCTGCGGGGACCGCAGCGGCGAGCGAGATGATCATCCATTCACGGATGCCGTAGCGCGTGAGCACCATCGGCCGGTCACTCGGTCGCCCGGCCGATGAAGAAGCCGAGCAGGCCGAACACGGCGACCAGGCCGCCGAGGCTTCCCGCCCAGGCGATGAGGTTGCCGGTGATGTTCGAGGCGACCAGCGAGCCGTTGCCCGAGATCGCGGTGACCATGATGACGGCGACGACGATGACCGCGGCAGCCGCGGCCACCATCAGGCCGACGCCCACGCCCGACCAGGCGCCGTCGTAGGCCTCGGCAACCATCATGCCGGTCGCGATCGGAGCACGCGCCTCGGGGGTCTCGATGGCGGCGGCGGCGAAGATGCCACTCGAACCAGCCTGCGAGCCACCCGAATCGCTCGAGTAGACCTGATCCATGAGCTCGGCACCGAGCGCCGTCTCGTCGCTGTCGCGGGTGAGGTCGAGGAGGCCCGAACCCGAACCGACGGTCTCGAGGCCGATCTCGACATTGTCGCCACCACCGCGGTTCGAGACCGCGCTGATGCCGGTGCGCTCACCCGAATCGCCGCCGAAGCTGGCGCCCGTGCCGCTGCCGGCGAGGCCGAGGACCGAGTCGTCGAGCGGCGAGGCCGCCTTCGCTGCGGGTGCGGAGGAGATCGGAGCGGCCGAACCCGAGTCGGCGAGGCCGATCGGACCCATGTCGTCGTTCAGATCGATCGCGTCGTCGTCGGAGGCGAGGACCTCGACCTGCTCGACGCGGAACTTGATCTGGCCCTCGTGATTGACCCGCTGCAGCAGGCCGCGATCGGCCATGGCGTTGATCTCAGAGGCGGACTTGCCGAGGCGCTTGGCGGCCTCATCGAGGGTGTAGAACGACTTCATCGACATGGTTGACTCCACAGGGGCGGGCGGTCGGCCCGACCGAAGGTCCGTACGCTACCCCACCTCGGCAATGGCCGCAAGGTTCACGCAGGTAGGTTGTACGCAGTCTCGGCCCGAGCGATGGCGAAGTCGTCCCGCAAACCACCCCGAAATCAGCCGCTTTCGGCCGCCGCCGACCCGCTCGCGGCGTGGTTCTCCCTCGAGGCCCGTGCGCTCCCGTGGCGGCGGAGGCGGAGCGGCTACCGCGCGCTCGTCAGCGAGTTCATGCTGCAGCAGACCCAGGTTTCGAGGGTTTTGGAGAAGTTCGACCCCTTTCTCCGCCGTTTCCCGACGGCAAGGGCGCTCGCCGAGGCCTCCGAGGACGAGGTGCTGGCCGCCTGGCAGGGGCTCGGCTACTACCGGCGGGCGCGCCTGCTGCACGCGGCTGCGAAGGCGATCGTCGAGCGCCACGGGGGCCGGGTGCCCGACGACCCCGCGGCGCTGCGGGCGCTGCCCGGGGTCGGCCGCTACACGGCGGGGGCGATCGCCTCGATCGTGTTCGGCGCGCGCGAGCCGATCGTCGATGGAAATGTGACGCGGGTGTTCCAGCGCCTCGCCGCGCGGCCCGGGAGCGCGAGCGATCGCGTGGTGAACGAATGGGCGTGGCGGGAGGCGGAGGCGTTCGTGCGTACGGCGGCCGAACCCGGCCCGTCGAACGAGGCGCTGATGGAACTCGGCGCGACGGTCTGCACGCCCGCCGCCCCGCGCTGCGGAACCTGCCCGCTCGCCGCGCAGTGCGCCGCGCGCCGAGAGGGGCTCGTCGACACCATTCCCGAGCCGAAGCGCAAGGCCGCGCGCCGCGAACTCGTGCTCGTGACCGCGCGCGTCGAGCGGACCGATGGTGCGGTGCTGCTCGAGCAGCGTCCGCGCACGGGTCTCTGGGCCGGAATGTGGCAGCCGCCAACGGTGGAGTGCGCCGACGGCGAGTCGCTCGCGCCGACCGCGGCGGCGCGTCTCCTCGCACTCGATGCGACGCTCGCGCCGCGCGGCGTGATGCCGTTCGCGACCACGCACCGCGCCATCCGCTTCATCGTGTTCGAGGCACGCGTACGCGGCGCGGGCGTGCGCCTCGCGACCGATGGCCGCCGTTGGGTCGCGCCCGCGGATCTCGCGGAGTTCGCGCTGTCGAACGCGGCCAAGCGCGTGCTTGCCTGCGCGCGCTGAACGCGGTTCAGGCGAGCGCGCGCTCGAGCATCGCCGCCGCGCGCAGCAGCGTCTCCTCGCCGAATGCGCGGGACTGCAGGTGGATTCCGACCGGAAGCCGCCTGCCACCTTCGTCGCTGAAGCCGCCGTTGATCGAGATGCCCGGGATGCCCGCGATGTTCGTGTTCACCGTGTAGACATCGCAGAGGTACATCGACAGCGGATCCTTCATGCCGCCGATCGGGAACGCGGGGATCGGCGAGGTCGGTCCGAGGATGACATCGCAGCGCTCGAACGCGCGGTCGAACTCCTCCTTGATGAGGCGCCTGACCTGGAGCGCGCGCTTGTAGTACGCGTCGTAGTAGCCCGAGCTCAGCACATAGGTTCCGAGCAGGATGCGGCGCTGCACCTCGGGACCGAAACCCTCGGCGCGCGACTTCGAGTAGAGCATCTCGAGGTCCTCGCCCGGCGCGAGCTTCGCGCGGTGTCCGTACCGGATGCCGTCGTAGCGCGCGAGGTTGCTCGACGCCTCCGCGGGCGCGATCACGTAGTAGGTCGAGATGCCGAGATCGGTCAGCGGAAGCTCGATGTCGACGATCTCGGCGCCGAGCGCGCGCGCGGCGTCGATCGCGCGCTCGAGCGTCGCGGCCACCGCGGGCGCGTTCGCCTGCGAGCGGTACTCGCGCGGCACGCCGATGCGCAGCTTCGCCAGCGGTTCCGCGACCTTGCCGGCAAGCGGCTCGTGCGCGACATCGGCTGTGGTCGAGTCGCTCGCATCGCGGCCGACGAGCGCGTCGTAGACGAGCGTGGCATCCTCGACCGACTTCGCGAAGGGGCCGATCTGATCGAGGCTCGAGCCGAACGCGACCAGCCCGTAGCGCGAGACGCGGCCGTAGGTCGGCTTGAAGCCGACGCAGCCGCAGAGCGACGCGGGCTGGCGGATCGATCCACCGGTGTCGGAGCCGAGCGACGCGTCGCAGAAGCCCGCGGCGACGGCCGCGGCGCTTCCACCCGAGCTGCCGCCCGCCACGCGCTCGTGATCATGCGGGTTGCGCGTGACGCCGAATGCGCTGTTCTCCGTCGACGAACCCATGGCGAACTCGTCGAGGTTCGTCTTGCCGATGAACACGGCGCCCGCGGCACGCAGGCGGTCGATGACCGTCGCGTCGAAGGGCGACCGGTAGTCGGCGAGCATGCGCGAGGAGCAGGTCGTGCGTCCCTCGCGCATGACGATG
>JBEAQW010000336.1:0-9763 GCA_041163725.1 Planctomycetota bacterium | reverse complement strand
TCGAGCCGGTCGAGCGTGCGCTGCGCACGCTCGCGCACCGACGGCCCGAGCAGGTCGCGCGTGTCGGTGAACTCCGCGAGCGTCATGGCGCTCGCCGCCTCGACGGCGCCCTGCCTGATCGCGGAGACGACGATGCGGTCGGCGTCGCGCGGGTCGGTCGCTTCCAGGAACTTCACGGCGTCGGCGACGATGTACTCGGCCTCGAACTGCGCGTGGGTGAGATCGCCGTCGCGCGTGAGCAGCGCGCCGTCGATTCCCGGGCGGAGGCCCGAGTTCGGATCGGCGCTGTCGATCTGCTCCTGCAGCGTCTTGGGCCGCTCCTCGCCGCGCCCCGTCGAGGGCCAGAAGGTGCGGTCGATCCGGACCGTCCGCCGCTGCTCGAACACCTGGAGGTCACCGATCGGATAGGGCCAGAACGGCTGGAGACCGGGCTGCACCTGCTCCTCGCCCTCCTTGCCGGCCACGGCGCCGAACAGCGTCTTGACGCCCGTGAAGCCCTCGGGAACCGACTGGAAACCCGAGAAGAGGAACACGATCACGAGCACCACGATGCCCGCCTGCAGGATGCGGTACGAGAGCCGCAGCGCGTCGCCGAGCGACTGGGTCGCCGGATCGAGCGCGTCCCGCATGCCGCCATCCTCGCGACCCGCGACATCGAAGCGCGCGCTGGCCGCGCGACGAGGCGCGTCCTGTGCGGCCGAGCCTTCCTCGCCGAGCACGCCGTCGGGCAGTTCGCCGTCCTGCTGGGAACCGGTCATCGCGAGTCATCCTCCGGCGATGCGCTGGCGGTCCGGTCGGTCTCGGCACCCCGCGGCTGCGGAATCCCGTTCGAATCGACGCGCGACGAAAGGTCGAAGAGATGGAACGGAGCCTGCGTCGTGTCGCCGACGAAGGTCGTCGATCCGCGCAGGCCCGCGCGCATGGCATCGATCCACGCGAGGAAGGTCGCGAGCTCCGAGTGCTCCTTCATCCGCTCGTAGTACACCGTCGCCTCGACATTGCCCTTGTTCTCGATGCGCGACGCCCACTGCGTCGCGAACGCGCGGATCGTGTCGGCCTGGCTCGAAGCCTGACTGCGCAGCGCCTCCGCCTGCGAACTGGCCTTCGCCGCGTCGAGCTTCGCCAGCGTGTTCTGGAACTCGCTCATGCGGGACAGCACGCTCACGGTCGTCTTCTGCGGCAGCGCGACCTGCGACAGACCGACGGTCACCGGCTTGACGCCCGCCTTCTTCGCGTCGGCGACGCCCGCCAGGATCGCGGTCTCCGCGTCGGCGAGCCGCGCATTCGGTCCGACGAGCTCGTCGAACTTGAAGCCCGAGACGGCCTTCACCGCGCCGGAGAGCGTCTGCTCGAGGTACTTCGAAGCCTCCTCGAGCGAGCCGCCGTAGGTCACGAAGAACGCCTGGGCGCCCTCGTCGGTCTCATCGACCTGCCAGAAGAGATACGCCTGCACCATCACCTGCAGGCCGTCGCTCGTCGATGCCTGCACGAGCGGGCTCTCGACGAACTGCTTGCGGCGGTCGATCTTCGTCACCGAGTCGATGAAGAAGGGCATCTTGAAGTGGAGGCCCGCCTCGCGCTCGACGCCCGCGGGCTTCCCGAAGCGCGTCTGGATGGCGATCTCGTGGAAGTTCACGGTGAAGGTCGTGCTGTAGAGGACCAGCACCGCGAGGATCGCGAGTCCGAGTGCAATGGCTGATGATCGCTTGTTCATGTCTGTCTTCCGCGTGTCGTTCGTCGTGTCGGGAGGAAGGGCCGGGGCGCACGCAACCGCGCGTCAGCCGCCTCCGCCCTCGTCGTCCTTCTGGAGGTACTCGGCGAGATTGAGTCCGCTCGTCGTCTCCTGCATCTGGATGTCGACGCGGACCTTCGAGGGATCGGGCAGCAGCAGGTACTTCGCGCGCACCTCCGCGAGCGACTGCCCGAGGGCGTCCATCGTCGCACGGGTGCGGTAGAGCGCGGGATCGACATTCCACGCATGCGACTGCCCGAGGACATCCTGGGCGATCGCCTGCGCGTCCATCAGCGCGTTCCAACGCATCGCGCGCGCGTTCGAGATCACGCTCGCGGCCTGCGCACGGGAGTCGAGGAGCATCTGCTCGAGACGCGCCCGGAGCGCGTTGGCGGCGGCGAGCGCGGCGGGATCGGTGCCGGTCTTCGCGCGGGCCTCGAGCTTCTCGAGCTCGATGATGCCCTGGTAGACCTCGCTCGCGCGATCGAGGTCGCCGACGAGGACGCTCATGGTGCTGCTGACCGTGCTCTGCGCCTCCTCGAGCTGGCGTCGGCCGTTCTGCCGCGCGATCGAGAGTTCCTCGAACTTGCCGCCCTCGCGGCCCGGCGGGCGCAGGCGCGGGATGCTGAGGCCGACGACCTCGATGCCGCACTCGGCTTCGTCGAAGGCCTTCTGGATCGACTGCGCGAGCACATCGACGAGCGGCTCGTCGGTGGGCGGGGAGAGCACATCATCGAGGCTCCGCACGCTCATCGCGCGCGTCACCTCGCGCAGCGCGATCGCCTGCAGCGCCCTCTCGCGCATACCCATGCGCGAGCGACGCGAACGCGTGTCGTTCGAGAAGCCGATGTAGTCGGCGAACGCGTGGTCGCGCACGCGGTACTGCAGCACGATGTCCGCCTCGACCACGGCGAACTGATCGGTCGCCTCGACCTCCTCGCCGGGGTCGGCGCGTCCGGTGAGCGCGCGATCGCGCGTCCCGGAGCCGACGAGGAAGAGATTCGCGGTGATCTCCACCTCGGGCGTCTCCTCACCCCAGACGATCACATCGAGCTTGCGGTTGTCCTGCACCTTGCCGAGCGGCAGCTCGCGCACGCGGTTGACATCGTCGACGAGCGCGGTGTCGATCGGCCAGGGCAGCTTGAGCATCGCGCCGCCCTGATAGACCTCGCCGATCGGCGCGCCGAAGCGCAGCCTCATGCCCTGCTCCTGGGGCTCGACGATCACCAGCGTCGTCAGGCCGACGACGACGACGACGAGGATGCCGGCGAGACGGACGAAGTTCCGCAGGAGAAGCTGGTAGCCCCACGAGCTCGTGATATCGAATCCGAACTGGTAGTTCACCGCCTCGTTGATCGAGCGCACGATCGAGTCGGGGGCGGAGAGCAGGCTCAGCAGCCGGGAGTCGAACGCCGGGCGGGGCGTCTCGCCCGCGCGACGCGGACGGTACAGGTTCAGCAGGAAGTTCAGCGCGGTCTCGCCCGCGACGACGAGCATGAACACCACGATGCCCCACACGATGCCCCGCATCACCCCCTGCGACTGCGACTGGTCGCGCAGGATCTCGACGACGCTTCCGACGCCGAGCGCGAGGGTGACGAGCGCGTTGCCGACCATGATGCCGGCGCCACCGCGGAGGTTCGCCCACGCGGGCTGCACCGCCATGCCCGCGAGGAAGCGCGAGAAGATGAACGACAGGAGCGCGATACCGAACGCGACCGCCAACTGCCATCCGAGCGCGCCGGAGACGCCGAACTCGCCGACATCGGCGTTCGCATCACCCTCGATCCCCATCCAGTTGTTGATGAAGTAGGCGCAGCCGACGAGCAGGAGCGCGAACAGCACGCTCAGCGTCGGCATGAGGACCGAATGCATGAGCCCGAGTCGCTTGCGCGCGACCCTCGCCTCGTCGGTCGAGAACAGTCGTCCACCCTCGTCCACGCGTCCGGCGCCGTCCATCTCGAGGCTCTCGAGACGCTCGAGCCGATGCTGGTGGAAGGTGACGATCAGGCCGAGCCAGACGATGAGCCCGGTGAAGGCCCATGCGGACGCGATGACCGAAGTGGTGTCGCCCGTCGCCTTTCCGAAGACGAGGAGGAGCAGTGCGATCACAAGCTGGGCAAGCAGGCCGGCGGCGGCAACGCCCGTGGCCCGTTGATAGGCATGGTGGTCGATACGCATCGTGGTGTGCTGTCGGAATGGAGACGAAACGCCCCCAGGGCTGGTGTCCGCGGCCGGGGGCTGCGTCCACCACGGGGAGGAGAGAAATGACCCGCCCGAGCCGGACTGCAAACCGGGTCGATCGGGGCGGGTAGTGTAAGGTACGCGTGGAATTCGTGCCTCGGTTCGCCGTTCCGAGCCGAGACACCCGTCAATCGGCGTTCCCTGCCGCATCCGCAGGGCGGATCGCCGAGGGGTGGGCCCGCATCCGTCCGGCCGCTATCCTCGTCGACCCCTTCCGAAGCCGACCGCAACGCCATGTCGTTCCTCGAGCAAATCCTCGCCATCGCGCGCAACACGCTCCTCGAGTCGATCCGACAGCCGATCGTCCTGATCGTCTGCCTGGCCGCGACGCTCCTCGTCATCCTCAGCAACCCGCTGAGCGGCTGGACCATGCAGGACGACCAGCGCATGTTCGTCGACATCGGGCTCTCGACGGTGTTCCTCGCGACCGCCGTGCTCGCGGCCTTCATCGCGACCAATGTGATCGGCAAGGAGATCGACAACCGCACCGTCCTCACCGTCGTGTCGAAGCCGGTGCCGCGGCCCGTGTTCGTCGTCGGCAAGTTCCTGGGCGTCTCGCTCGCGATGCTCGCCGCGTTCGTCTACCTCGGCCTCGTCTTCATGCTCGTCGAGGTGCACGGAACGCTGCAGACCGCGCGCGATCCGCTGCATATGCCCGTGATCCTGCTCGGCGTCGCCGCGATGATCGCGTCGTTCGGCATCGGCACCTGGATCAACTACTTCTACAACCGCAGCTTCGCAGCCTGGTGGCTGCTTTCGGCCATCCCCCTTCTCGGGCTCGCCTACCTCGGCTCGCTGTTCTTCGACGCCGAATGGAATTCGGTCGAGCTCGGCAAGCAGTTCGAGCCGGAGATCTGGAAGGCGCTCTTCGTCATGTCGCTCGCCATGCTCGTCCTGAACGCGATCGCGATCGCGGCGAGCACGCGGCTCGGACAGGTCCTCACCCTCGTCGTCGTCATCGGCGTGTTCGTGCTGGGACTCCTCTCCGACTGGATGCTGGGTCGCACGCTCGCGGCCGCAGCGGCCGAGCCCGCGGGGACGACGGCGGGACAGGCATGGATCTGGAGCCTGACCGCGGTCCGCGCCGCGCTCCCGAACTTCCAGTTGTTCTGGCTCTCCGACGCGCTCACGCAGAAGCGCGCGATTCCGACGGAGTACATCGGCTTCGTCGTGCCCTACGCGATCGCCATGGTGACGGCGCTCCTCGCGGTCGCCACCGCCCTCTTCCAGCGGCGCGAGGTCGGCTGAGCCGCGAGCGAATGCGGTTGCCGAGGCCCTCGGGCCGACTCGGCATCCTTCGCCCGGCAGCTTCCATGCGGGCCTCTCACGCAGCGCACGAGAAGAACATCACGGTACGGACGGGGACTTCCAGGATTCGACATCCGCGCGCACGCGTGCGCGCGTCAGCACGATCGCCATGGTGAAAGGCCACACGGCGAATGCCAGGCTGAAGATCGCCAGGTTCCGGATGGCGTCGCGCTGGGCCTGCTCGGTGTCGACGAGCGGCGGAAGCTTCTCCTCGGGAACATTCTGCTTGCGCATGTGATCGCGGATCTCGCTCGAAAGGACCACCGCCCACTCGGTCTGAGGCTTGATCAGCGCAACCGCAACCACGACGCCCACGACGACCATCAAGAGCCTCGACACGGCCCACACAAGGACCAGCTTCGCGCCGAGCGGCCTACGGAGGAGAAGCATCGCCGAACCCGCCGCCAGCACTCCGCCGAGCAGCAGGAGCACTCCCGCCTGCGCGCCCCCGGCGTACTTGAGCGCATCAGGCGGCGGCGTCGTCTCCATCCCCGCCATCGACATCATCCACGAGTTCGCGAGCGTGCCAACCGCGGCGAGCCCCTGCATGCACATGCCGAGCACCGCGATCGCCAGCGAGATCCCGCCGAAGACGAGATGCCACGACATGACCCTCTCCTCCGCCTGCGCCGGATATGGCTGGAACGGATCAGGGGTGACAGGAGGTGTCGTTTCGGAATCCATCCATGCATCAGAAGGTTTTCAGCCTTGAAGCGCAAGCGCGGCGCATCGGCGCGGGAACTCGCCCCGAGCGGTGCTGCAACGAAACAGGGGCGCGCCTGCGCGCACCCCTGCGGGAAAGTCCGATGCATCGGGCCATGAGGATCGGTCCGTGAGGATCGAGCCGCGTGAGAAGCTGCGCTCAACCCCGTCGGCGACGCTGGATCTCGGCGAGCGTCTTCCGGAGATTCTTCACTTCCTTCTCGAGCTCCTCCTTCGGAGGAACCGGCGGGCTCTCGTACTGCAGGCACGGCGGGCAGCGATCCCACCAGGCGATCAGTTCGTTGATCGCCTTGATGCGGCTTCCGATCTGGGCGACATCCTCGGAGCCGGCCGGATTCATCACATCGCGGATCAACTTGATCTTCGCATCGAGGCACGCGTTCAGCGTCTTCTGCCAGTTCTCGTGGATCTTGAAGCCGATCGGCGAGATCTCGGCGGTGCTCTCGTCGAGGTGCAGGAGCGCCAGAAGCTGCTCGGGCGTGTCGGCGGTGCCGTCGGAGAACTTGCAGTGGAGCGCCACATCGGCGTTCAGGGTGAGGTTCTCGTCCGCGTTCGAGAGGTCGTACTCGCCCTCGAGCGTGTTGTACCAGGTGACATTGCCATCCTCGTCGCGGTCGTAGCTCAGGAGCGGCGCATTCGTCACCATCGCCTCGCCGATCCAACGGCTCCGCCCGGACTCCTCGGTGACATCGCCGACCTTCTTGACCCACGCCTCGAGCTCGGCGCCTTCGATCGACTTCGTTCCCGAGAACATCGTGATCGCGCCGATCGTGCCGACGCGCATGAAGTAGATCTCCTCGCAGTGGAGGCTGGTGAAGGCAGCGGCCGAGATCGCCTCCTTGATCCACGCGATCACGCGGTGGCGCTTCTTGAGCTCCATCAGCGTCTCGTCGATCTTGTCACCTTCGATGACGAGACCGCCGGGACTGATGACCTGCAGCACGATGATCTGCCCCGGACCGAGCTTGTCGGCCTCGGCGGCGATCTTCAGGATCTCGTCGTGACGCGCGCCGATGCCGACGGTGCCTTCCCACGGCATGATGAAGACGGTCTTCTTCTGGCCTTCGTCGGTCGTCGCCGTGTCCGACGACTTCGCGTCGCCCTTCGCCGCGGTGGCGGTGCTCGATCTCGTCGACTTCGCCGACGAGGCGACTCCATCGACCTCGATCTCCGTGATGTCCGACCAGCGGACGCGCACATCGCGCGTGCGGCCGGCCTTGCGGGTCTCGACGATAATCTCCTTCGCGTCGCCGAGGACGAACTTGACCGTGCCCTCGACAGTCTCACCCGAAGCCTTCGAGGATGCGGAGGCGCCGGCCTTCGAGATGCGGACCTTGTTGCCCGCGTTGACCTCGACCTTGGTTCCGTCGGCGATGACGATCTCGGCCGCACGCAGATCGGCGGCGAAGACGAGGATGGAAAGCGCGCACGCGGCGAGGAGCGCCAGCTGGCGCGGAAGGCGGAAGGTCGTCTTGCGGATGCTCATGATGAATTCCGAATGAATCTGGCTGGGTCGATTCGGTCGTGATGGGGTCGGTTCGTTCCGGGTATGCGTCGAGGCGGATCACTTCATGCCGTCGAGCGCGAACTCGGGCAGATCGCCGCGGGGCGGGCGGACGCCACCACCGCCGAGACCACGGCCGCCGCCTCCGCTGCCACCCGATCCACGGTTGCCCTTCGCGGCATCGCGCTGGCGCTGGATGTCCTTCTTGATGTCGTCGATCAGGCCCTCGATCGCGATCTTGTTGACGCCGGCCTGCTGCATCTCGCGGCGCTTCTCGACCACGGGATACGCCTTGAGCGCCGAGAGGACCTTCTCGTAGAGGCTGCGACGCCGACCGAGGCCGGCGATGTCCTCGTCGGTTTCGGACGCCTCCTCCATCCACTCGCGGATGTTGTCCATGGCCTTGCGCCAGTCGTCGCTGTACTGCTTCGCGAGCTTCTCGCCGGTGTCGATGAGCGTGTAGTCGCGGTAGCCGAGAAGGAACACAAGGTCGTCGAGCGAATCCGCCGTTCCATCGGAGAGCAGGATGTTCTCCGCCACCGGGGCCTGGAACGAAACCGCCCTGTCCTCGCTGCTGTCGACCACCCAGGTGCCGGAAGTGTCGGGCACCCACTTGGCGCCGCGGCCCTCGAAGTTCACCGACAGCGTGCGCTCGGTGAAGATCATGGCGTCGGCCAGCGTCTCGGGGTAGCGGCCGAGCTGCACGAGACCCTTCATGATGCCCGTCCAGGCGGCGACCATCTTCGCGCGAACATCGTCGTCGGACCACTGCGACTCGACCATCTCCTTGAACTGGTGGAGACCGCCGAGGCGGGCGTCGCTCGACATGTACATGCGCTCCCACGCGAGCGCGGCGAGGCCGGAGACGCCGACGGCGTCCTCCACCCACATGAGCTGCGGGATGTCCATCAGCTCGTCGTGGACCGACTTCACCATGTCGCGGTAGGTGGTGATCTCACCGACGAGGCCGAACTCGTTCGGATCGTCGTTGCGGAGGTGGTTGATGCGGTCGATGTCCGCGCTCTTGAGACGCAGGATCAGGATGTCGGGCTTCTGCCGCTTGGCATCCTCGATCAGCTTCTTGAAGATCGGCTCCGAGATGTCGGTACCCATCTGTCCCTCCATCGGGAACACATAGACCTTCGGTGAGGTCACGCCCGTGGGAAGCGGTGCGCCGGTGTCGAAGGACGACTGGCCGAGTGCGGACCCGGTGGTAAGTCCGGCGGCGAGGCTGAGGGAAAGCGCGGCGATGGTGCAGTTCTTCATGTCGTGCTCTTCAAGGCGAGGTCTTGCTCTTCAAGGCGAGGCTCTCACGCACCCAACGGGCGCGAAGTCGCATCTTACGGCGATCCGACGGGAGGTTGCGACTCCCGATTCCGAGAATGGGCAAGTTCTGCGGCGGAGCCACCTTGGCGCACCTTCGGAACACGGGGTTCTCAGGCGTTTCCAGAGATCCGGCCCGCCTCGGCGAGGGCGTATGCAAGCGCTTCCTCCCGCGAGCGCAGCCGCCCCTCGAGCTGCTCGTCCATCACCATGTCGAGCAGGCGCTTGAAGAGAGGGCCGGGCCGCAGTCCCGATGCGAGGAGCATGTTGCCATCGACGAGCGGCTCGGGGAGCGCGCGCGTCGGAAGCAGATCGTCCGCCTCGGCCCGCCAACGGTCGCCGACCGCACCCGCCTCGCAGGAGAGGAGGTCCACCGCCGCATCGAAACCCGGCGATGCGAACACGCGCATCCGATGCGCGGGTCGCATCGCCTCCACGGACTCGATCAGCGCGTCGCGGACCGAGAGCGCGCTCGCGACCGCGTCGGTCTGCTGGTTGGAGAGGGTGAGGGACCGACGGAGGCCCGCGATGGCCGCGCGGATCGCTGCCTCGCCCCATGCCTGAGGAATGTCGCCGATCATCGACCGGTCGAGCTGCCAGGCGGCGAGTGCGGTCGTCCACGCGCGCTCGGCCGGAAGCGCCGCGAGCCGCGCGAGCGCCCCCCCGCCCCGTGCCACACCGAAGATCGCGCCGTCAAGACCGAGTTCCTCCACGAGCGAGGCGGCACGCGCGCGCGCGGGATGCTCGAGCATGCGGCGCACCTCGTCGCCGACGCGTTCGGGGCTGACCGCAAGCAGCTCCGAGGCATGCGCGCGGATCGCCGCGGCGGTCGACCCGTCGATCTCGAAACCGAGCCGCGCCGCGAAGCGCACCGCCCGCAGCATGCGGAGGCGGTCCTCGCGGATGCGCGCGTGCGGATCACCGATCGC
>JBEAQW010000335.1:0-7157 GCA_041163725.1 Planctomycetota bacterium | reverse complement strand
CGCCGTGGGCTCGCAGGTATAGATCACCGTCGGCGTCGAGGTGATGATGTGCTGGAGACGCGCTTCGCTGCGGGCGAGGTCGGTGGTGCGGATCTCGACCATCTGCTCGAGTTCGCCGTTCAGTTCGTGCAGCATCTGCTCGGCCATGCTGCGGCGCTCGCTCTCGAGGTAGATCAGCATGATCGCGCTGACCGCGAGGACGAACTCCTCCTCGTCGTTGGTCCATCGGCGGCCCTCTGCGGACGATGGGGTGCCTGGGCGGATCGGGGCGTCCGCGGCCTGTTCGCACGACAGCACACCCACGAGGTTCTCGCCGAGTCGGATGGGCGTGCAGAGCATGGCACTCACGCCATGGATCGCGAGGTAGGGCGTTGCGAGGCTCTGCGTCGCCAGATGGCTCGGCGCGTGGTCGGCGCGGACGGGGATCCGGCTCTCGATCGCCTCGAAGAAGCCGGGGTGTTCCTTGCGCAACAGGCGTTCGCCGGGCGCCGAGACCGATCGGCCGCGGTCGAAGAGATGCGCGCACGAGAGGGCGTCGCGGCGCTCTCCGAAGAGCCAGACGCCGACGCGCGCGACGCCGAGCGCGTGCGAGACCTTTCGCGCGACGAACCCGAGGAAGTCCGCGCGTTCGTGCGTGGTGTTCGCCCGCAGGATCGAAAGCACGGAGTGGAAGAGCCGACGCTGCTCGCGGATCCGCTCGTACGGAGCGTGCTGCCAGCCACGGGAGACGATCTCGCGGAACACGCCGCGCGTGCACGCCGGCTGGCCGTCGGAGTCGAAGCGCATCGTGGCGCGGCCCTCGAGCGTGACATCCTCGCCCGAGCGCGTGCGGAAGGTGACCTCGATGATGCCCACATCCTCACCCGCCGCGAGACGCTGCATGGCATGCCGGCAGTGCTCCTGCGAGTCGGGGGCGATGACCTCGAAGATGGAGCGGCCGATGATCTCGTCCGCGCGGTATCCGAGCCGCGCGAGCCACGAGGAGTTGACGAAGGCGATCCGTCCGTCGGCGTGCACGCTCTGGACCAGATCGGGCACGCCGTCGATCAGCTCGATCAGGTCCTGCGCATCGAGGGCGGTATGGGTCGGCTCGGGCGGCATGGGAAAAGGGCCTTCAGGCTAGTGCTCGCGCCTGGGATGCCCAATGGGGCGAACGCCCGAGACCACGCCCGTGCTGGTTGAAATCCGCTCCCGGAGCACGGGATGGAGGGGAGAAATCCCTGCATAGCCCTCGGTACGGTCCAACCGCCGCTAGCGCGCATGCGCGACGATCATCGAGTAGGGCGGCAGGGTGACCTTGCCGCGCGCGGTCGCGAGCGTCTCGAGGCCCGCGCGCTCGGCGTTCACCACGATGCTCCACTCGCCCGCCGGCAGGTCGACCGTGACCTCGCCGGGTTCGTCGTTGTAGGCGACGAAGATCCGCTTCCAGGAATCGCCCGCGACCGAGCCGTCGATGGTGAAGGCGACGGTGCGCATGCCCTCGACGAATCGGAGCGCACGGCGCACTTCGGCGTCGTCGGCCATGCGGAAGGCGGGATGGCTGCGGCGAATGAGCGCAAGGCCGGCGACGAAGTCGAACACATCGCGGTACTCGTCCTTGCGCTTCCAGCCGAAGTCGTTGATCTCGTCGCCCGCGTCGTAGCTGTTGTGGTTGCCCTGCTTGGTACGCGCGAACTCGGAGCCGCCGTGGAGGAATGGAATGCCCTGGCTCGTGAGCACGATTCCGAGCGCGAGCTTCTGCATCATGCGTCGGGTCGCGTCGGTTGCGCCCGGCTGCGTGCGTGCGATCTTGTCCCACAGCGTGAGGTTGTCGTGCGCGCTCGCGTAGTTGACCGCCTCCGCGGGCTCCTGCGCGAAGTCGTCGATCGAGCCCGCGACGCCGCGCTTGATCGCGCCGGTGTCGCCGCCGGGGCCGGTCGCGAACCCGACGGTGTCTCCGTCGAGATCGCCGCGGATGGCGTTGCGCAGGTGGTCGTTGAACACCGCGATCGGCAGGCCGCGCTGCGCCCCCTTGCCGAAGTGGGTCGGTCCGCCACCGGTCCACGGCTCGCCGTAGAGCGTGGCGTCCGGCCGGATCGAGCGCACGCGCTCGCAGATGGCGCGGACGGTCTCGGGCTTGTGCGTGCCGAGGAGGTCGAAGCGGAACCCGTCGATGTTGTAGAGCCGCAGCCAGTGCTCGAGGCTGTCGAGGATGTACTTGCGCGCCATCGGGCGCTCGTCGGCGAAGCCGTTGCCCGTGCCCGAGTCGTTGGTGAAGCGTCCCGCGGGCGTCGTGCGGAAGAAGTAGTACGGAACCGCCGCGCCGAAGGGCGAATCGGGGCCCGCGTCGGAGGTGTGGTTGTAGACCACATCGAGGATGACGCGGAGGTCGGCGGCGTGGAGCGCGACGACGAGCGCGCGCAGGTCGTGGATCGCGCGGAACGGATCCGACGGGTCGGTCGAGTAGTTCGACTCGGGGACATTGAAGAGCGTGGTCCAGTAGCCCCAGTTGTACTCGCCGACCTTCGCGGTGAAGTCGTGGACGGGAAGCAGGTGGACCGCGGTCACGCCGAGTTCGTGCAGGTGCGCGGTGTTCCGCGCGAGACCGAGGTAGGTGCCGCGAAGTTCGGGCGGAGTCGGTTCATGGCGCGCGGTGTAGTCGCGCACATGGACCTCGTAGAGGATCTCGTCGGTGGCGCGCGCGATGGTCGGCGCGGGCGTGGTTCGGAAACCCTCGGGCTCGACGCGCGCGAGATCGACGACGACGCTCCGCGAGCTGTCGGCGTTTGCCGCGAAGGCCCACATGTCGGGCGCCTCGTGCGTCGACCCGTAGTGCGTGAAGCGATAGCGGTAGGCGGCGCCGTGGAGATCGCCCTTGACGAGTTCGGACCACACGCCCCGATCGCTGCGCTTGAGCGGGATCGTGCGCGTCGGTTCGGTGGCATCGCGATCGTCGTAGAGGAGCAGCACGACCTCGTCGGCGACGGGACTCCAGGTGACGAACTGCGTCGACTCGGGCGTGCAGTATGCGCCGAAGCGGGCGTCGAGCGGCGTGAAGACGGGCGACTCGAGGATGCCGCGCGCGTAGACGGGCATGTCGGGTATGTCGCCGAAGACCGTCCGATCGAACTGGACGGCCAGTTGCGCGACCTCCGCGGGCGGCAGCTCGCGCGCGAGCATGAGCCGCGCCTCGCGGCCGAGCCCGACCTCGCGGAGCCGATGCGTGCGGCGCGGATTCGTGCGGTCGACGACCTTCACGAAGCGCAGGTCCTCCGCGGTGAGCGGCCGGCTGCAGGCGAGCGTGATCGTGCGGGGAGCGTCGAGGAACGCACCGAGGAAGCGCGGCCGGAGATCGACCTTCGAGGGATCGAGCGTGTACGCATCCTCGCCCGAGGTCACCCAGATCTCCGTGACCGCACCCTTCGTGAGCGGGACGAAGCGGTCCTGGTCGAAGTCCTTCTCCTCCCAGTTGCCGCGTCGCACGATGAAGCCGGCGCGGCCGGGGGTCTTGGCGAACGGGATGACCGCGAAGCGCCCGAACGGGTCGGTCGAGGCGAGCGGATGGGCGGTGCCTTCGCCTCCCTCGGGCCAGCACCAGATGTTCCACTGGTCGTAGTTCCCGTCGGCGCGGTTGTAGTGGACGACGAGGAGCGACTCCGCGGCCGCGCCGCCCACGGAGAAGTCGGAGATCTTCAGGCCGTCGGCGGCGCGGGGAAAGTCCTCGCCGCGCGAGGCGGGGGCGAGAACGGCGATGCAGACGGAGACGAGGGCGATCAGGACGCGGAGACGCGGCATACGGCGAGTGTACATGTTGGAAGCGGCGGTTCGGCGCTTGGATTACGGCAGGCAGCGCGTACTCTGTGGGCTCGGTGCGGATGCACGAAGAGGAGGGAACCAGCGACATGTCCGAGGCACACGCACGGTTCGGAAAGCGTCCGCAGGTCGCGGCGCCGCTGCTCGAGGAGATCGCGCGCCAGGCGGAGCTCGTGGCTGCGGGCGATGCGGCGACGGCAGGTCCGCAGTGGGGTGCGATGCACAAGCTGCTGCTCAAGGCGAAGGTCGATCCGCACGCGATCATGCGTCTCGTCGGCGCGCGCGATGGCGCGGGGCTCGCGGATCTCGTGCGCTGGCTGCGAGGCGAGGAGATCGCGGCGCCCGAGCCCGAGGCGGCCACGGTCGAGGAGATCGACATCGAGACGCAGCGCGCGGCGATGCGCGTGTTCCGCAAGCGCCTTCGGCTCGCGCGGCTCGACGCGGAGTCGCGGCTCGGCGGAGGCAAGCTCACCGGCGGCAAGCATCACGGGATCGACGCGATCGTGGCGCCGCGCGAGTACCCCATGAAGGTCTGGGCCGCGCTCGTCGCGGCGGGGCGGCTGCGTTCCGACGGCAAGGGCTTCTTCTCGCTCGCGGTCGACGACCTCGATGATGTCTGAGGTTCACGCGAGGCCCGCGGCGGCGAAGTCGATCGTGGCGCCGGGCGCCTCGACCGCGATCTCTCGGCCGAGCGCGCGGGTGGCGCCGCGAAGCAGTTCGACCGCGCGCCGGATGTCGGCGGCGACCGGTGCGGTGAACATCATGCGCTCCTCGGTCATCGGATGGCGGAAGCCGAGCGTGGTCGCGTGCAGCGCCTGCCGCGCGAGCAGCATCGCGTCGGAATCGCCGCCGAGCATGCGCTCGGTCGAGTGGCGGCCGCCGTACATGTCGTCGCCGATGATCGGGTGTCCGGTGGCCGAGAGATGCACGCGGATCTGGTGCGTGCGGCCGGTGCGGAGCTCGAGCTCGACGAGCGCGTAGCGCGCGCCGTCGGGGAGTTCGTAGCGTTCGCGCACGCGCGCGATCGTGACCGACGGCTTGCCGGTCTCGTCGTAGCGGACCGCGTACTTCTCCTTGATCGTCGGGTGCTTCCCGAGCGGGAGGTCGATCGTCTCGACCGTGCGTTCGGGCACGCCATGCACGAGCGCGAGATAGCGCTTGTCGGTGCGGCGCATCTCGAACTGCTTGCCGAGGCGCCAGTGCGCGGTGTCGTTCTTCGCGCTGACGATCGCGCCCGAGGTGTGCTTGTCGAGGCGGTGGACGACGCCGGGGCGCGCGAACTCCTCGCCGACCTTCGAGAGCTCGCCGCCCGAGACATGCTTGAAGCGCCACGCGAGCGCGTTGACGAGCGTGCCCGACTTGTGGCTGCGCGCCGGATGCACGATGAGCCCTGCGGGCTTGTTCACCACGATGATCGAGTCGTCCTCGTGGATGACATCGAGCGGAATGTCCTCGGGTGCGATCGCACCCGACGGCGGCGGGGGGAGCGCGGCGACGATGCGGTCGCCCTTGCGGAGCTTCGTCGACGACTTGGGCACGCGCCCGTTGACGGTGATCGCCTCCTCGTCGATGAGCCGCTGGATCTGCGTGCGCGAGAGGAAGGGGACGCGGTCGACCATGTAGCGGTCGAGGCGCTTCTCGAGATCCTTCAGCAGCTCGAACTCGACGGTGACCGGCGACTCGTCGTCGCGTGCGGCGTTCTCCTCGTAGAGCGCGAAGAGCGCGTCGCGGTCGACGGCGCCACCCGCGCCGAGCAGCGCTGCGGTGCGGTCCGCGCGCGGTGCGTCGGGGTCGGCGGCCGTCGTCTCATCGGGCGTCCGGTCGTCGGGTTCATTCATGTGGACGGAAGGCGGCGCGGTGCGCCGTCCCTCACTGGCCGCCCGAGGCGGGAGCGTTCTCGGCGGGAGCGTTCTCGGCGGGAGCGTCCCCCGACTGCTTCTTCTGCTCCTCGATGAGCGTCTGGAAGAGGTCGGTGGCACCGCTGTCACCGGTCGTGCCGGGGGTGGTCGTGCCGGGCGTCGCGGTGCTCGGTGCGGGCAGGTCGGCGTCGCGCGGCAGCGTGATCGGCTGCGCGAGGGCGACGAGGCCCTCGATGCGCGCCTTCGCGACCTTCGCGATCGGCTGCCAGTTGGCCTCGGCCATCTGCTCGGCCTCGGCGAGGAGCTTGCGGGAGGCCTCGAGGTCGCCGCGGCTCTCGGCGATCGCGGCGCGGCCGAAGAGCGATTGCAGGACGACGAGCGTCGAGCCCGCGCGGTTGCCGCCGGCGCTCTTCACGGCGAGGTCCGCCGCCGTGCGGTAGTCCTCATCCGCGGCGTCGAGCGCGATCTTGCGTCCGGCTTCGTCGAGGAGCACCGCGGGGGTGGTGCCCTGCGCGGGAGTGATGACGCCGCTCTGGACCTGCTGGAGGCGGAGGTCGGCTGCCTCGAGCAGCGCAGCGATCGCGATCTGCGGAAGGTCGGCGTGGTCCTTGGCGATCTGCTCGAGCGATTCGGGCAGGGCGGCGGCCGCGAAGTCCGACCAGGCGGTGGAGGCCTTGTCGAGCGCCTGGCGCTGGAAGTAGCGGTAGCCGAGCACCGCGCATGCGGCGATCAGGACCACGAGCAGCACATTCATGCCGTGGGTCTTGAGCCACAGCACGAAGTCGTCGTTGACCTTGCTCTCGGTGAGGTCCTGGGTCTGGATCTGCGAGAGTCGCTTCTTGTCGTTGGCTGGCGCTTCCATAGGTGAGGGAATCTATCGACTTCAGGCGCGTTGCGCCCGAGAGATTCGGTGCAGAAAGGGGTTGAGTGGCCGTCCGGGGCGCGTCCGGGGGGTTGCGCACGCGGCGGAAACGGCCCCGATGGGGCGTGCTTCCGAGAATCTCGGCGGGTGGGCGGCGTCGGGGCGCGCGCCCGTCGCGGAGTCACCGGTTCATGCGCAGCACGATCTCGGCGGCGTCGGCGAAGCCGCTCGCGTCGTGATGGCCCGCCTTTGCGCCCGCGACCGCGGCGATGCGGGGATCGGCGTTCTCCATGGCGATCCCGAGCGCCGCATGGCGGATCATCTCGAGGTCGTTCAGCCCGTCGCCGACCGCGGCCGTTTCGGACGGGTCGATTCCGTACTGGGCGCACAGGGCTTCGATCGCGGTCCACTTGTTGACATCGCGGGCGAAGGTCTCGAGGAGGTGGGTCGGACTTCCGACTGCGTGCTCGGCGGTCTGCGCGGACCAGTGCTGTGCGTGGACGACCTCGCCGAAGTCGCGGCCGATCCGCGAGGCGACGGGGCCGAGCACGCTCCCGAGCGCGACCGTGCCGATGCGGACCGTGTGGTGATGCGCGTCATGCTCGGCGATGGCCGGCACGCGGCGGTAGCGGACCGGAAGATGA
>JBEAQW010000334.1:0-2536 GCA_041163725.1 Planctomycetota bacterium | reverse complement strand
GATGCCGCGGAGTCCGCTTCCGATCGAAATCGACCGCACGCATCGATCCCGGGCTTCATCCTCGAAGCCCGCATCGCAACCGGTGGCATGGGCGAGGTCTGGCGCGCCCGTCAGCTCAATCCGACGCGCGAGGTCGCGATCAAGATCATCCCGACGGCCGGCGGCCCCGAGGCCACGAGGTTCGCCGCACTCCGCGAACCGTCGACCCTCGCCGCGCTCCGCCACCCGGCGATCGCCACGATCCACGCGAGCGGACATGAACCGACCTTCACCTGGATCGCGATCGAGTTCATCGAGCATGCCCGTCCGATCACCGATGCGTCGCGGGCTCTCGCACTCCCCGATCGACTGAAGCTCATGATCGAGGCGGTCGAGGCGGTCGTGCATGCCCACGCCTCGGGCTTCATCCACCGCGACCTCAAGCCGTCGAACATCCTCGTCGACGGCCGCGGACGCGTGAAGGTGATCGACTTCGGAATCGCGCTGCCGAGTTCGGAGAGTCTGCTGCACTCGCCGCTCGCCTGGTGCGGCACGCCCGCATATCTCGCACCCGAGGCGATCGACGCCGATCCCGCGCGCGTCGACGCACGGGCCGATGTGCGGGCCCTCGGAGTCATCCTCTACGAACTCGCCCACGGGTCGCTCCCCGAGGCACTTCGCGCGGAGAATCCGCTCGCGGTCCTGCGCGCCCTGCACAGCGAGCGCTTCGCGCCACCCGCTGTTCCAACCGACGGCGCGATGAACGACCGGCGTGCGCGGCGCGGCGATCTGCCCGCCATCATCGCGCGCGCCACGGCGAGCGATCCCGCGCAGCGCTACCGAACGGCGGCCGCGCTCGCCGACGATCTGCGTGCTTTCCTCGCGCACCGCCCGATCGAGGCACGGCCACGCGGCGCAACGGGCCGGACGGTGCTCGCGGCGAGGCGCAATCCGCTTGCGGCAACGCTCGTCGCCATCGTCTTCCTCGCGCTCGTCTCCGCAACCGCGATCTCCGCGTCGTACGCCCTCTACGCGCGCACCGCAGCCATCGAGGCGGGTGCGCTCGCCGAGCAGACCGGTTCCTCCTACGCCGCGTTCATCGAGGTCTTCTTCCCGCAGGGCCTCGACCCGCGCGAGGCGGAGTCGATGAGCATCAAGGAATACCTGCGCCGCCGCGTCGCAAGGCTCGAGACGCAGGCCACCAGCCTGCGCACCACCGAAGTGGCCGGATCGTTCGCGGAAGTCGCCAAGATCATGCAGCAGGCGTGCACCACGCTCGGGCTTCCCGACGAGGCCGAGCGCTGCATGATCGTCCGCGAGATCGCCGACGCGCGGCGGGACGATCCGACCGGGTACATCACCAGGACCCGCCATCTCGACGGTCTCTACGCAAGGCTCGCGCGCGACCCGAACGATCGCGCCGCCCGCGCCGCACTCGACACGGCCGTCCCCGGCATGCTCGCGTCGCAGCGCATCATCCGCGCCGGTTCGCTCGCCCTCATCGGCGGCGTCGACTACCTCCGCCAACCGCTCGTCAGCGAGCGGGTCGCACGCGCACTTGTCGAGGCGGAACCCGGCAATCCCGAGGTCATCGTGGCTGCCACGAGCCGTCTCTTCTACGCCGTGCATCACGCGATCGAGCGTGGCGAGGACCTCGACGACGACCACATCCGCCTCTTCGAACTCGCCGTGTCGCATCTCGAAGACCTCGCGCGTTCCGACGATCCGCTCGTCGTCTCCTATGCGACGGGAACCGCGAACGGCATCGACCTCTACTGCTCCACCAATCTCGCGGCCGCGCACGACCATCGGCTCATCGATCCGATCGTCCGCGCCGCCGCCCTCAGCAACGCCGGCACCTGGGGTCCAGCCACGATGGGGTTCGGCTACACCGCCGCCGCACCGCTGCGATTGATCGCACGCGGCGACCTCGACACCGCCGAAGCCATCCTCGACCGCATCGATCGCATGCGTTCCGCTCCCGGCGTCGAGACCGAAGCCGCGCAAGCGATCCAGCTCGCGCTCGCACGCGCAGAGCTCCTGCGGCGCGAAGCGCACGACGGATCACGCGCCGAGCCGCTCGGACGCGCCATCGCCTTCCTTGCGCAGGCCCTCGATGCCGACCCCCGGCCCACCGATCGCGAGCGCGCGCACGAGTTGCACGCACACGCGCTTGCGCGCCTCGCCGAACTCGCGGCCGAGCATGGCGACCACGCGATGCTCGACTCGCTCGCCGCACGAGTCGGGCGGCTCCGCGACGAAGCCCGCGCACTTGGTGTCACGGAGCGCGCCGGCTACCTCGACGACGCCGTTCGCCACTGCGAAGCGGTGCGTACCTCCCTTCCGCCGGCAACCATGCCACAGCGCTAGGCGCGTGCATCTCGCTTGAAGCAGGTACCGCCCCGCGGTGGCACAGTCCGCCGCAACTCCGGCTCTGCCCCGCTACCCTTCGCCCGTGCTTCAGATCGGTCCGGTCCAACTCGATTCCCCGCTGCTCCTCGCGCCGATCGCAGGGCACACCGATCTCGCGTTCCGGATCCTCTGCCGCGAGCAGGGT
>JBEAQW010000333.1:0-3477 GCA_041163725.1 Planctomycetota bacterium | reverse complement strand
GCGGTGATCGCCGCGATCCTCTTCGCGCGCACGGGGCGACCGCTGAAGATCCGCAAGCTCGCCGCGCTCGAGGCGGTCGACGAGGCCGTCGGCCGCGCGACCGAGATGGGGCGCTCGGTGCTCTTCGTGCCGGGCATCCAGGACATGACCGACATCCAGACCGTCGCGGGCGTGACCGTGCTCGGTCGCGTGGCGCGCACCGCCGCCGAGTACGACGCGAAGCTCGAGGTGCCGACCGCGCGCTCGATCGTGATGACGGCCGCGCGCGAGATCGTCCAGGCATCCCACTTCTCCGCGGGCCGGCCCGAGACCTACAACGACAACAACATCTACTACATCACCGACGAGCAGTTCGGATATGTCGCCGCGGTGACGGGCAAGATGGTCCGCGAGAAGCCGGCGGCATGCTTCTACATGGGCGCGTTCTACGCCGAGAGCCTGCTGTTCGCGGAGAACGGGAACTCGATCGGCGCCATCCAGATCGCGGGAACCGCCGAGCCATCGCAGCTTCCGTTCTTCGTCGCGGCGTGCGACTACACGCTGATCGGCGAGGAGTTCTTCGCTGCCAGCGCCTACCTGTCCGGCGAGCGCGACCAGCTCGGCTCGATCAAGGGACAGGACTTCGGCAAGCTCTTCGTCGGAGTCATGATCGTCGTCGGCACGCTGCTCGCGACGTTCGCGGCGCTCTCGCCCGAGAGCTCCGCCGCCGGTGCGGCGGCGGCATTCAAGTCGTTCTTCGGAGGCTGATCCATGATGCAGCGCACCATTCCGATCGCCATTCTCTCGCTCTCGGGCGTCATCCTGATCCTCGCGTACTTCTCGCCGCTCACCACGAGCTGGGGCGAGACGGTGCTCAACTGGTTCAATGTGCTCGCCGCGGTCGCCTTCGTGCTCGGCGCGGGCAACATCCTGCGCGTGAACCTCGAGAAGATCTCCTCGCAGCGGCCCGGCTGGGCGTACGCGGCGATCACGCTCGTCTCTTTCTTCGCGATGCTCGCGTTCGGGCTCTTCAAGCTCGGCGCGGTGCCGAACGCCAAGTACCCGGACATCCACTTCGCGGGCGACTACGAGACCACCGCCTCTCCCTACGGATGGATGTACGAATATGTCCTCTCGCCGCTGACGGCGACGATGTTCGCGCTGCTGGCGTTCTATGTCGCGAGCGCGGCCTTCCGCGCGTTCCGCGCGAAGAACACCGAGTCGATCCTGCTCCTCGGCACCGCGTTCATCATCCTGATCGCGCAGACGGCGGCCGGCATGTTCCTGACCGCGTGGATCCCGGACGACAGCGCCTTCGCCTTCCTGCGGTTCGACTCGATGCGCGCCGCGATCACGCAGCACATCCAGACCGCAGGCATGCGCGCGATCACGATCGGCATCGCGCTCGGCGTGGTGGCGACGAGCCTCCGCCTGATCCTCGGCATCGACAAGAACTACCTCTCGAGCCGCTGAACGGAGACCACGATGACCACACCACAACGAGGCTCCTCCAACCCCGGCCTGCTCGAGCGACTCGGATCGCTCGACCGCCGCTGGATCTTCCTCTCGATGGGACTCTCGATCGCGCTGCCGATCCTGCTGCAGCTGCGCTTCCCCGAGGTCCCCGGTCCGATGGCGAGGGCGACCTTCGACGCGATCGAGGCGGTGCCCGAGGGCTCGCGCGTCCTGATCTCGTTCGACTACGACCCCGCGAGCGCCGCCGAGCTCCAGCCGATGGCGAATGCGATGGTCCACCACTGCGCGTCGAAGGGACACCGCATCGTGTTCATGGCGCTCTGGCCGCTCGGCAAGCAGATGGCCGACCAGACGATCGATCAGGTGCTGCTGAACTTCCATCCCGACCTGGAGTACGGGACCGACTATGTGCAGCTCGGCTACCAGGCCGGCAACGAGGGCGTCGTCAAGCTGATGGCGACGAACATTCCCGAGCAGTACAAGACCGACACGAGCGGGACGAAACTCGCGGATCTGCCGCTCGTCGGCGATCTTCGCAACACCTCGGACTTCAAGCTCGTCGCCAGCCTCTCGGCCGGCAACCCGGGCGCGAAGGAATGGGTGCAGTACGCGGATAGCGCCGACAAGGAGGCCTTCACGCTGGTGTCCGGCTCGACCGGCGTCCAGGTCAGCCAGCTGCTTCCGTACTACCCGGCGCAGCTCGAGGGCATGCTGGTGGCCGTGAAGGGTGCGGCCGAGTACGAGATGCTCGTGGAGGAGAAGTACCCCGTCTCGAAGGACGCCGAGCGCATCGGCCAGGGCCGCGTGCGCATGGGACCGCAGCTCGTCGCCCACATGCTCATGATCGGACTGATCGTGCTCGGGAACCTCGCCATGATCTCCGGCCGCGCGCGGGGAGGTGCGCAGTGAACCAGACGAATCGACCCGACCGCTCCGACCGCCGCGATGAATCGAACCAGGATCCTGCTTCGACGCGGACGCCCGTGAAGTCCTACAGGCTTCTTTGGATCTCCCTCGCCGTGCTCGGCTTCTCGCTCGTCGCGCTCCGCACCGCCGCCGCGCAGGGCGAGGGCGCCTCGCCCGAGGCCGCACGCGACCTCTGGACGACGCTCGGCATCTGGTGCGCGGCGTTCATGACGCTCGGCATCTTCTCGTTCCTCTACAAGGACAATCCCTTCTACAAGGTGTGCGAGAGCATCCTGATCGGCGTTTCCGCCGCGTACTGGATGGTCAACGGATTCTGGTCGACGCTCGTGCCGAATCTCTTCGGCAAGCTCGCGCCGGGCTTCGTGCAGTCGGTGGCGATGCCCGACCTTCCGACGCCCGACTCCCCGACGCTCGAGATGTCGCTGGCGTTCGTGCCGCTGATCCTCGGATTCATGCTCCTCTGGCGCCTTGCGCCGAAGGGCGGCTGGATCGCCGTATGGCCCGTCGCCTTCATCATCGGAACCACCGCGGGCATGCGGCTCGTCGCGTCGATCGAGGCCGACCTCATGTCGCAGGCCGCCGCAACCATGAAGCCGCTGGTCATGTTCAGCGACTCGGTCGACGAGGCCGGGAACGCCGTCCGCGCCTTCGACTTCTGGGCGACGATGGGATCGATCGTGGGAGTCGTCGGCGTGCTCAGCGTGCTGACCTACTTCTTCTTCTCGGTCGAGCACAAGGGCGTGGTCGGCAAGACCGCCCGTCTCGGCATCTGGTTCCTCATGATCACCTTCGGTTCGGCCTTCGGCCTGACCGTGATGGGCCGCGTCACGCTGCTCTCGCAGCGCTTCGAGTTCCTCTTCCAGGACTGGCTCGGCATCAGGTGACCGCCGTCGGCACGCGTCCGCCCCCGCGGAGCGCGCGCCGACGGCGTACCGCGCATCGCCGTCTACCGGCGCCGGCGGCCGATGCATCCCGCGAGCGCGAGGAGCGCGCACGCACCGGGTGCCGGGGCAGGGGTGCCCGAGACCATGATGTTGTCGAAGCGCACGCTCCCGGAGGAGCTCGTTGCGCCGTCGACGACGATTCGAAGCGACG
>JBEAQW010000332.1:0-4338 GCA_041163725.1 Planctomycetota bacterium | reverse complement strand
GCCGCAACTTCCACGAGGATGCGATCGCGGTCGATGCACGCGTGTTCATCGTCGGGCGTGCACGCGAGCGCAGCGACATCGTCGCCGCGGAGATCGCGGCGCACGCCGACGCGCGCATGTTTCTGATCTCGGTACGCGACGAGAAGGCGGTCGCGGGTGGGTACGGAATCTCGTCCTGGGTCTGGGGAATCGCCGGCCTCCTGTGCTGGGGCATCGCTGCGGCCGTCCTCGCGCGCGGACTCATGGGCCGCTCGGGCGACCTGCATCCACTGGTGATCGCGGCCGGATTCTGCTCCTACGCGATTCCGCTCGCGCTCTCGTGGGCATGGATGGCGTTCAACTCGATCGTGTCGCTCCGGCAGCGCGTGCGTCGTGCATGGTCGAACATCGATGTCGAGCTCCGGCGCCGCGCGGACCTGCTGCCGAATCTCGCGGAAGTCGTGCGGGCGATGCGCATGCACGACCGCGATACGCAGCAGGTCATCGCCATCCTCCGCGCGCAGGCGGCGATCGCGCCGGACGAGGCACGCGGCGGCGAGGCGCGCGTGCGCGGCATGGCGCCCGTGCTCGCCGCCATCGCCGAGGCCTATCCCGCCATCTCCGCACAGCCGAACTTCCTCGCGCTCCAGCGCGAGCTCGTGAACACGGAGTCGCGGATCGCGCTCGCGCGAACCTACTACAACGGGATCGCGACCGCATTCAACGCGCGGCTGCTGGTGATCCCCGACCGCTTCCTCGCAGCCATCGCGCGCCTCAAGCCGTTCGACCTCTTCAAGGCGACCGACCTCGAGCGCGAGGTGCCGCGGGCGAGCTTCGACAACCCTTGACGCGCTCGCGAAGCGGCGGCACCAGCGGCCCGCGCGCGGCCTTCACGACCGCGGGCTCGGCGCATCCGCCCCCGAGAAACTAGACTGCCCCGATGCAGACCCTCGCCGCACCGACCTTCCCGTCGCGCACCCAGCAGATCCTCGACACGCTCCGCGAGAGCGGGCAGCTCAAGCATCTGCAGACCATCGAGGGCCCCATGGACGCGACCGTGAAGCTCAAGGGCTACGGCGAGGTCGCGTGCTTCTGCTCGAACAACTACCTCGGGCTTGCGAACCATCCCGAGGTCGTCGAGGCGGGCATCGCGGGCATCCGCAGGTACGGCGCGGGCACCGCGAGCGTCCGGTTCATCTGTGGCACCTTCGACTGCCACCACGCGCTCGAGCAGCGCATCGCGGACTTCTACGGCGTCGAGGCGTCCTACACCTTCACGAGCTGCTGGAACGCGAACGAAGCAATCTTCCCGACGCTCTGCGAGCCGGGTGACATCATCATCTCCGACGAGCTGAACCATGCCTCGATCATCGACGGCATCCGACTCGCCGCCGTCATCAAGAAGGGCCTGCTGAAGACCGTCTACCGACACAACGACCTTGGCTCGCTGCGCGAGAAGCTCGCGGCCGCACGCGCCAATCCCGAGATGACTGGGACGATCTGGGTCGTGACCGACGGCGTCTTCTCGATGGAGGGCGACATCGCCGATCTCCCCGCGATGCGGCGTATCTGCGACGAGTTCGGCGCCTACCTCGTGGTCGACGACTCGCACGGCACGGGCGTCATGGGTGCCACGGGGCGCGGTACGCACGAACACCAGGGCCTCGCGGGCACGCAGATCGACTACATCACCGGCACGCTCGGGAAGGCGCTCGGCGGCGGCGCGGGCGGCTACATCGCCGGCTCGCGCAAGGCGATCGACCTGCTCATCCAGCGCGGCCGACCGACCCTCTTCTCGAACGCGCTTCCGTGCACGATCGCGTGCAGCGCCGAGAAGGCCATCGAGGTCCTGATGCGCGAGCCCGAGCGCGTCGCGCGTCTGCGCGCGAATGTCGACGCGGCCCGTGCGGGCATTCACGAGGCGGGATTCGAGGTGCTGACGAGTCCGACCGCGATCTGTCCGATCATCGTCCACGACACGGCGAAGGCGATCGCGATGTCGAAGCGCCTGCTTGAACTCGGTGTGTTCGTCATCGGGTTCGGATTCCCGGTCGTTCCCGAGGGCCACGCGCGCCTGCGCGTGCAGATCTCGGCTGCGCACGAGCCGTCGCACATCCGGCAACTGGTCGATGGGCTGAAGGTGCTGCGCCGCGAATTCGCCTGACTTCGGTCCGAGAGCCAGCGCATGGATCGCCGCAGCCCGGCAATGGGCGTGGCGGCGATCGTGTATTGACAATACTTAGGTGCCGATAGTACCGATCGCCATGACTTCGCAAGGCCATGCGAAGAATGAACTTACGGTATTTCCGTTACAGACGGTCTCCGCGCGCAAATTTGGCGGCACCTTTCTCTATCTCCTGATGACCTAGACCATGCCCGTGGGGGTGTGGGAGGGATCGGTCACCAGGCTGTCTAGAGGAGAGGACGCGGGCGTCCTCGGGAGAGAAGGAACATGAACCACAACATTCGCACGGGAATCGTGGCGGCGGCTGTGCTGTCGGCCGGGTCTATCGCCTCGGCCAACTTCACGGCCAACTACCTCGGCTACGGGAACTTCGAGACGCACGGCGTCGGCTACTCGACGGCGCTTTCCTGGGACTCCTCCGCCTCGGTCACGCTCTTCAACCTGAAGCTCGCCGAGCACCGCTGGAATCTGGGCGGTACGACCGTCTACACCTGGTGCGCCCAGCTCTACCAGGGCGTGACCTCGGGCTTCGCCTACAACTTCGAGACGGTCGAGCTCGAGATGGCGCCGCAGACGCCGCCCGCGCCCGGACCGATGGGTGCCGCCAAGGGCGCGCTCCTTCGTGACGCAATGGCGCGGTTCCTCGATAGCGACGGACGCGTGAGCGCGACGGTGGGCTCGTCCCCTGCATCGTCGGCCGCCTTCTGCGCCCTCGCTTGGGAGATCATCCACGAGAACCTCGGCACCGAGGATGTCGATGTCGCTCGCTCGCGCCTCTCGCTCACGACCGGAGCTTTCCGCTCGGCCCTGAGTGGCGAGGCCGCGGTGATCTACGGAAACATGGTGGCCTCGCTCGGACAGGGCGGCTACCTCTGGGCCGACGCCGAGGGCTGGAACAGCCCGACCGCGCAGGACCAGTTCCGCCTCGTTCCGAGCCCAGGCTCGCTCGCCCTCCTCGGACTGGCTGGATTCGTCATCCGTCGCCGCCGCTGACCGGCACCGCAATCACGTCCACACGCTGCGCCCTGCGAATTCACGCGGGCGCAGTCGTGTTTTTGCGGCGAGGCTGCGCACCGGCGCGGTCTCCCACGCACTTGACTTGAATTGCGTTCATTCCGCCCGCTTCGGCAAAGTCCCTGTTGCGCCGTGGAGGGGGCTCGGGACAATGCGCCCCATGAGCGCCGAGCGCGCGCCCCGCGAACCGATCGCCATTCCCCGGCCGAAGACACGATGGGTGCGCTCCCTCGTCGATGTTCCGTTCCGACTGGCCGAACGCATGCTCGGGCTCGAGCGGATCGAGGAGTTCGCGCAGCGGATCGAGTCGGGCGACGCGGCCGTTGCGCCGAGCGAGCGCATCCTCGCGGTCACGGGACTGGTGCCGAAGTACGCGCAGGAGGAGCTCGAGCGGATTCCCGCGCGCGGACCGGCGGTCGTGTGCGCGAACCATCCCTACGGCGGTGCCGACGGGACCATCCTGCTTGCGGCGTGCCTCCGCCGACGGAGCGATGTGAAGATCCTCACGAACGGGATGCTGTCGCGCTTTCCCTTCCTCGCGGATCAGTGCATCTTCGTCGACCCGTTCGGCGGCGCGGATGTGGCGCGTCGGAATGCACGCGCGCTCCGTCACGCCAAGGAGTGGCTGAAGGAAGGGCATGTCCTGGCATGCTTCCCCGCGGGAGAGGTCAGCGCCGTCCACTGGGGCGATTGGAGTCCGACCGATCCGCCGTGGTCGACGATTCCCGCGCGCCTCGCGCTCGGGGTGGGCGCTCCGATGGTGCCTGCATGGTTCGAAGGCACCAATCGCGCGCTCTTCCACGCTGCGGGGCTCGTGCACCCGCGTCTGCGCACCGCGCTGCTTCCGAGCGAGTTCGTGGCGCGTTGCGGTCAGGAGGTCGAGCTGCGGTTCGGTCGGCCCGTTGCGACCGCCGATGCATCGCTCGATGCGGAAGGCCTGACCCGCCTCATGCGCGGGCGTTCCGAACTCCTGCGTCGCGTCGCGGCGCGTCCGGCCGAGATGAAGCCGCATGAGCCGGTCGGTCGCGAGGAATCGACGCCCGACGAACTCGCCGCGGAGTTCAGCGCGCTTGCGCCCGAACACCGTCTCTTCCAAGAGGGCCGCTTCGACCTCTTCGCCGTGCGCGCGCATCAGGTCCCCCGCGCGATGCGCGAGATCG
>JBEAQW010000331.1:0-5958 GCA_041163725.1 Planctomycetota bacterium | reverse complement strand
GTCGCAGTCGTCGGGCACGCCGTTGGCGTTGCAGTCGGGCTCGCACTGGTCGGGCAGACCGTCGGAGTCGCAGTCCGCGAGCGAGCCGTCGGCGATCTCGCAGCCGTCGGGGATGCCGTTCCCGTTGCAGTCGCCGCTGCCCGCGTTGACGAGCAGCAGTTCGTCGGGCAGGGCGCCGTAGGAGATCCGCACCTCGTCGATCGCTCCGCGCAGCGACTGGTTGAAGGCGCCCGCGGCGTTGGTGTGCATGCCGACGAGCACCGGGCCCGAGACGGAGACATGGCCGCGGTCGCTGTAGGTGAGCCGCTCGGTCTGGTCGTCGAGCACGAACCGCACGGTGTTCGTCGAGGATTCGAACGACGCGGAGACATAGTGCCACGCGTTGTCGTCGATCCGGAAGTTCGAGGTGATCGTCCAGAAGCTCGCGGACGCCGCGCCGCCGTTTCCGATCGCAAGCACGAGCTCGCGTCCCGTGAAGCAGCAGGTGCGTCCGTAGTTGGCGATGCCGACGGTGGGCATGTCGCCGCCCTGGGCGTACAGCATGTAGTCGGCGAACTTGTCGCCGGACGCGAGCGCCTTGCGCTGCAGGATGATCTGCCTGCCTGCCGCGTCGGGGCCGGAGGCGAGCGCATCGAGCTTCACCCACGCCTCGATCGTGAAGTCCGCACCGCCCGAGGCGAGCGCGTTCGATGGGTCGGCGACGAGGAATCGGCCGTTCACGCCGAGATCCGCCGAGCCGAGGTTGTCCGCGGTGGTCGCGGGCACGATGCGCACGGGCACGCTCGTGGTGCGCACGAGGTCGGTCGCGGTCGCGTTCAGTCCGTTGCCGCTCGCGTCGAGCACGAGCGATCCCTTCGTCTCCTCGAGCCGCCAGTAGCCGGCGGTCGCGAACTGCGCGATCTCGCAGGTGTCGGCGATGCAGTTGCCGTTGCAGTCCGCGGCGAGTCCGTCGCGGAACTCCTGCGCGTCGACGACGCCGTTGCCGTTGCAGTCGAGGCAGCCGTCGGGCCAGCCGTCGCCGTCGATGTCGACGGTTGGCACGAGTACGCCGTTGGGAACGATCTCGAGCGCGCCGCCGGGAACGATCCAGCTGAGCGACGCCTCGGCGCCGCCGCCCGCCTCGTAGTAGTCCATGCGCAGCGCGACGCGCGTGCCTGCGGTGAGGTTGATCGTGCCCGTCCAGTTGGTCGGCGACTGCGGCTGCCACCGGTTGATGACGAGCACATCGTCGATCCACAGCCGCACGCCGTCGTCGGTGCGCGTCTGGAAGGTGTAGGTGCCCGTCGCGGGAACGAGCAGCGTGCCCGTCCAGCGCACGGCGAAGTTGTCGTTCGGAATCGCGGGGTCGGGCGAGCCGCCGTTCCACTGGAACGCGATGTCGGGATCGATGCGCGACAGCAGGCGCTCGGTGAACTCGCCGCCGCTCTGGCTGCGGAAGTACTGCCCGACGAGACCGTTCGGAACGGACTGCTCGTCGAACTCGGAGACACCGTTGCCGTCGCAGTCGGGGCAGGCCTGCGCGAAGAGCGTGGACGCCGCGAGCAGCGCGGGAAGGGTGGCGAGCGTGTGCGGGAGTCGACGGGTCATGTTCGGCATCGTTCGGGATCTCGGGCGGGCTGCGCCGCGGTGCATCATTGGTTCAGGGACACGCGCCCCACGCGTAGAGCAGCGCGGCGATGTCCTGGGCGTCGGTGGTGCCGTCGCCCGTGATGTCGCCCTCGGGCTGGTTCCAGTAGTAGAGGAGTTCGGTGATATCAGCGGCGTTGACGGTGCCGTCGCCGGTGAGGTCGGCGGCGCAGGCGTTGCACGAGTTCGTCTCGCAGCAGTCGGGCACGCCGTCGCCGTTCGCATCCGCCGCGCCATCGGCGATGTCGCACTCGTCGGGAATCCCGTTCCCGTCGCAGTCGCGCGAGATGGAGCTGAACGCATCGGAGGGCACGGCCACGGCGGCGGTTCCGCCCGGAGTGATCCACCGCAGGCGCGCCTCCTGCCCGCCGCTGTACTCGAAGTAGTCCATCGCGAACGGCACGGGCACGCCGGCCGTCATCGCGAGGTCGGCGAAGTACTCGGTGCTGCTGTCCGGATGCCACTCGTCGATCAGGAGCACGCCGTCGATCCACAGCCGCTCGCCGTCATCGGTCCGCGTGATGAAGCGGTAGATGCCGGTCTCGGGCGCGGTGATCTCGCCGCGCCACTGCACGCCGAAGTTGTCGCTCGGCACGCCTGCGGGCGGCCAGTCGGCCGCTCCGTCGGCGAAGTCGATCTGGAAGTCGATCCGTCCGAGCAGCCGCTCGGTGAACTCGGCGCTTCCGCCGACATCCTGCACGCGCCAGTACGACGCGGACAGCCCGAGACCCGCGGCCTCGCACGAGTCGAGGATGCCGTTGCCGTTGCAGTCGCCGAGCGCGAGGTCGCACGCGTCGGGAACGCCGTTGCCGTCGCAGTCGGGCGCCTCGCCCTGCGCGACCTCGATCGCGTCGGGAACGAAGTTGCCGTTGCAGTCGCCGATGTCGCATATGTCGGGGCGGCCGTCGCCGTCCGCATCGCGCACGGGCCGCATCGCCGATGCGGGAATGATCTCGTTCACGGTCGAGCCGGGAAGCCGCCAGGAGAGGCGCGCCCTCTGTCCGACCGAGTTCTCGTAGAAGTCGAGGCGGATGCGGTAGGTCGTGCTCGCCTCGAGCGCGATCGCGCCCTCGTGGTCGGAGCCCAGCTCCTCGCTCCATTCGTCGATGAGCTTCGTGTCGTTCACCCAGAGGCGCGCGCCGTCGTCGGTGTTCTCGATGAAGGTGTAGGTGCCTGCGACCGCGGGCGTCGTGATGTAGCCCGTCCACCGCACCGTGAAGCGATCGTTCGGGACACCGGGCGGAATCCAGCCGTCGCCGTCGAAGTCGATGGGCCCGTCGACGCGTGTCTCGAGCTGCTGCAGGAACGATCCCGAGGCATCGCCTGCGAAGTAGCGTCCGAGCAGGCCTTGCTGCGATGCGAGCGCGACCTCGCACGAGTCGGGGATGAGATTGCCGTTGCAGTCGTCCGCTGCGCCCGCGCACGCATCGATCACGCCGTCGCCATCGCAGTCGTCCGCGCCGTTGGCGAGGTCGATCGAGTCGGGCACGCCGTTCGCGTCGCAGTCGCCCGATTCGCATTCGTCGGGCACGCCCGTCGCGTCGGCGTCGATCGCGGGACGGAGGTTCGCCGAGGGCACGAGATCCGCGACCTTCATGCCGGGCGCGCGCCAGCGGAGCGCCATGCGCGTGTTCCCGCCGTCCTCGACGAGATCGATGCGGATGTGATGGATCGAGCCCGCCTCGAACACGGGGCCGGGGATGTCGTTCGCGTCACCCGAGCCGTTCGCGCTCGCGAGGAGCACGCCGTCGACATACAGCGCGAACGCGTCGTCGTGGCGGATCGAGAAGAAGTACTGGCCCGTCGATTCGGCGATCAATCCGCCGGTCCAGCGCACCGAGAAGTTGTCGGTCGGAAAGCCGGGCGGAAGCTGCGCGTCCTCGAGCGGATCGAAGTTCAGCCCGCCCGAAGCGGCGTCGATGCGGATCTCGCTCGGCGTTCCGAGGAACGCGCGGTTCGGGAAGTAGCGACCGACGAGGCCGGGAGACGAGACTTCGAGCGCGTCGTCGAGTCCGTTCGCGTTGCAGTCGTCGGCGTAGGTCGCGGAGACGGCCGCGAGCGCGAGGATCGTGGGCAGGGTTGTGGCCAGGGTGGTGGCCAATGTCGTTGCAATGCGATGCACGGACACTCCCGGGGCGGACTCCGCCAGGTTCAGGTCGTTCGGGCGCAGCAGCGTCCCGTGTATTTCTGGAAAATGACCGACCTTACGATGGATTGCAAGCGCGAACCGCCCCTTTTTCGAGAGCGGCGAGGCGCGCTGTGCGGGAGTGCCGTCGAAGGTTCTCGGAAGCTACGAACCGAGCCGCGCCGAGGGCTCGAGGGCGCGCACCTGGTCGACCATCGGGGTGAGGTCGTTCAGCCGGCCGTCGGCGACATCGTAGATCCAGCCGTGCACGCGGATGTCGTGGTTCGCCGCGAGCAGGATCGGCGACTCGCGCACGTGGACGACCTGCACGGCGACATTGAGTTCGCACAGCCGGTTTCGCTGCGCGGCCTTCGAGTCGTGCTGCTCGAGATCGGCCTTGTAGAACTTGGCGATGTCGCGGACATTCCGGATCCAGTGGTCGACCACCCGGCCCTCGCTCGGCTGCAGCGCCGCGTTCACGCCGCCGCAGTTGTAGTGGCCGCACACGATGATGTCCGCGACCTTGAGGACATTCACGGCGAAGTCGAGCACCGATAGGCAGTTGAGATCGCTATGGACGACGAGGTTCGCCACATTGCGGTGGACGAACACCTCGCCGGGAGGCAGGTCGATGATCTCGTTCGCGGGCACGCGGCTGTCCGCGCAGCCGATCCACAGGTAGCGCGGCTTCTGCTGCGACGCGAGGCCGGAGAAGAAGCCCGGGCGTTCCCGCTCCATGCGCTCGGCCCAGCGTCGGTTGTTGTCGAGGAGTCGCGACAGGTCGCTCATGGCGCGGCAGTCTACACGCCGTCCGCCCGAGGGTTCACGGTGTGCAGGGGCCCCAGGAGGCGAGGAGGATGGCGAGGTCCGAGCCTCCCACGACGCCGTCTGCGTCGATGTCCGCGACGGAAGCCTCCTGGCCCCAATCGTTGATGATGCGGTCCAGATCAACGCCATTGACGAAGCCGTCGGGAACGACATCGGCGATGCGCTGACATGCATCGAGCGTTCCATCTCGGTTCAGATCGAGGCCCGGTGAGTCCGCGATCTCCGTACTGTCGCAGACCCCGTTTCCATCGCAGTCCTCGAGATCCCACTCGACGAGCTACTCCGCGACGTACTCCGGGAAGATGTCGTTCCAACTTTCCGGCGAAACCCATGGAGCGAGGTAGTGCGCGTTCCCGCTGTTGTCGAGCGGTTCGCCCGGAAACCAGTTCGTGTGCGACCACGGCTCACCGGTGATCCAGCTCCACGCCGCTCCCGAACGGTAGCCACCGAGGTGGCTGACATCGTGGTTGCCGTCGATGACGAGCGGAGTCATGGAGGCGCTTTCCGCGGCGCTCGTCATCGTCGCCAGGTATCCCCCGAGCGCTTCCGCCGCTGCCCGCGCCTGCTCCCAGGTAAGGGCTTGTGGGATTCGCGCATAGTAATGGTCGTTGTCACCTTCGCGAACCCGATACTGAACCGCGGTCGGATAGGGTCGGCATGGACTCGCCGCGAAGCCTGCCTCGATTCCGTGAACAGGTTGGTGATGTCCTCTGCTTCCGCATTCTCCAAGTCAATTCGTAGTTGATCGGGCTCACGTCCCCAAGCGTCGTGTGCCGTCGATGCAGGTTGTAGAGGCGCTCGATTCAGTCCGTGATAGCGCTTCGCCTCGTCGGGTCCTGCGAAGCGGGTCCGGGTCAGGAGCGCGAAGCGAAGCGTGCTGAAGAAGCTCTCGATCGCCGCGTTGTGCTGCGGATTCCGCTTCACGCCGTGCTCCTCGAGCTTCTTCAAGTGACTCTCGCGCCTGCGGTCGCACTCCTCGCGTCGTAGCCGCTTCGGGCCACCTGCATCACACGGCAGAGGACGGCGACGGGGTAGGCGTCGCGCTCGGCATGGATGAAGGCGAACCTGATGGACTTTCCCTCGCGAAGGACTTCGCCGCCTCTCTCAAGCGCCGCGCTCCATCTGGAGCCGCCTTTTCTCACGACGGAGACGCGCGAACTCGGCACGCTGGACCTACTCGCGCAGGGCGGTCTCGGTCAGGTCGAGGTCCTCGGCGACCTGGGCGACGCTCCGGTCGCCGATCCTGCGGAGGCGCACGGCCTCGGCCTTGAACTCAGGGTGAACGAGCGGCGCAGCCGCCTCTTCGACTTCTTGCGCGTCTTGTCCAGGGAGACCTCCCGGCGAGCATCCTCGCCGATCTTGGTGTCCACGGAATCGGG
>JBEAQW010000330.1:0-8338 GCA_041163725.1 Planctomycetota bacterium | reverse complement strand
GTCCGTTCTTCCCGTTTCTCTCGGGGGTCTTCGGCAGCGGACCGTGGAGCGAGGACCAGCTCGCGGTCTTCCTTGCCGGACATGGACCGACGGGCGGCATCGGCGAGCGGCTCGGGCTGGTTTGGCAGCAGTGGGCCGGCTTCGGATGGGGCGAGTCGCCGTCGCCGACCGAGCCGTGGTTCCCGCTGTGGGGTGCCCTGCCGCTCGCAGGAATCGCCGGGCTCGTCGCCCTCGGTGCGGCGAGCTCGAACGATCCGCGCGCGCGGAGGCACGGCATCGGCGCGCTCGCGGCCATCGGCGTGATGCTCGCAGGCTGGCTGCTCGCGACGCACATCAAGAGCCGCTTCATGCTTCCATCGGCGATCCCGCTCGCGATCGGCGCGGCCTGGCTGCTCGTCGCGCTGGGCTCGCGCCTCGGCCGCGCTCCCGCCACGGGCATCGCCGCGCTGGCATTGGTCCTTCCGGTGACGGCGTTCGAGCGCGAACCGGTCCAACTCACACCGGACGGTGAACGCACGGGCTCGGCGCCCGCATTCCTCGTCGATGGAACGGAACTCGTCCTCGGACGAAGGCTCGCGGAGCTGCTGCCGACGCTCACGCCCGAGCAGCAGCGCGCACAGTTCGCGCAGGCGAACTCCGCGTACTGGATCAACTTCATGGTGCCGCCCGACGCGCGCATCGTCGCGATCGGCTACTCGACGCCGTTCTATCTCACGCGTCCGATCGCATGGTCGACGGTCTGGGACCGGGGCGCGTTCGATCGCGTGGTCGACGCGTCACCCGGCACGCCGACGGCATGGCCCGATCGCCTGCGCGCCGAGGGATTCACGCATGTCCTGATCGACCCGACGATGCTCGGTGTCTGGGATCGCAGCGGTTGGCTGCAGCCCGCACTCCGCAGCCGGCCGGGTGAACGCTCGTGGCTTCAGGCATTCATCGAGGCATGTCCGGGCCGCATCCGCGCGGGCGACGGCTGCCTGATCCTCGCGCTCCACGGCGGTCCGACCGGTGCAGCGCCGACCAACGGCGTCCCGTCCGCGATCGTGCCGGCGATGCCCGCGGACGGCGGAGCCGCGATGCCCCCTGCTTCTGGCGCGGGCCCTAGCTCCCCTGCGGGCTCCGGTTCCCCTGCGGCTCCTGATTCGTCGGCTCCCGGTTCGTCGACTCCCGGTTCGCCGGCTCCCGGTTCATCGGCTCCTGTCGGCGGTTGATTCCGCCCGCGGCAGGCGACTCGGGCATCGGTGGGAGTTCGGCGGGCGGAGGGATGACGACGCGGGGCGTTCGCTCGAAGTCGCGGCGTGCCTCGCGCACGGCTTCGGACACGCGGGCGTCGATCTCGCGGCGATGCGCCTCCTCGCGCGCGAGCGAGAAGAGCACGGCCACGATCGCGGCAATGAAGGAGATCGCGCCGAAACCGAGGAGCAGTCGGTTGCGGACCTCGAGTCGTCGCGCGCGGTCGGCGATGCCGCGATGGATGGGCGTGAGCGCGCTTCGGGGTTCGTTCGACGGGACCGCCAAGCCCGTGCGCGAAGCCGAAGCCGAAGCAGGAGCCGCGGGCGCAGACTCCTCGACCGTACGCACCGTGATGGCGGTCGGCGTGGCGAGCGGCATGCGCTGAAGCCGAGGTGCCGCGTTCGGTTCACCCACAGGCAGGATCGGCTCGACATGGACAAGCAGGACGCCTGAATCCTCGATGAACGCCGAGTGGTCCGGTCGCGCATCGGCGGGCGGCGCGACGCGCGCCGGCGGTGCGAGGCCGAGGAAGTTGCGCTCGACCGTCGATGGTGGCGACACCCCGCATGATGCGCATCGCGGCTGATCCATCGACACGGGTGCCTGGCATGCGAAGCAGCGGGCGAAGTGATGCGCGAGTCCGGGCACGCGTCTCGCAAGCGTCCAGAACTGGCGCGTCGTCGGACCGCGCACGATCGCGTTCATCCCGACGACACCGTCGCGGATCGCCTGCACGAGCACGGGATACGAGTATCCGACGAAGTGCGGGCGGTTCGAGTCGCGCACGAACCACGCGCCCATCTCGTCCTGCGTCGCCTGGATGCTCCAGCGGTCGAAGCAGCCACCGCACGCGCGGCATTCCTGCGCAGGCGGTTGCGTGTGGCCGCAGTAGGGACAAAGGATGGCGTGCGCGCTCGTCATGATGCCGACCTCGGAACGCGGCGTTTCTCCGCGGACGGAAGCGTACCGTCCGATCCCGACGACCGCGGACGGTACGCTGCGAGCCAATCATGGATCCCCGATCATTCACGAGTCGCAGCCTGAACGCGCGTGGAGCCGTCCTCGCGGCGCTCGCCCTGAGCGGGGCGCCCGGGGGTTGCGCTGCTCCGGCGTCGAAGCCAGCAGGCGCCCCTCGCGCCGCAGAGTCAACGGTGGTCGCACCGTCGGGCCGAGCGGCTCGGCCCGAGGCCACCGGCCTCGTCGCCATCGTCGATGGCCGGCCGATCGCGTTCGACTCGCTGCGCGCGGCGCTCGTCGAGCGGGCCGGCGGCGAGATCCTGCTCGATGCGGTCGTCGACGCGCGGCTCGCGGAGCGGCTCCGACGCGCCGGGGTCGAGGTCGATCGCGTGCGGATCGAGCGGGAGCGCGAGGTCCTGCTCGACGCGCTCTCGGACGATCGCGCGCGCGCGCTCGAGCTTCTCCGCGGAATCCGCGATCGCCAGGGGCTCGGCGACGCCCGCTTCGAGTCGCTTCTTGCGCGCAACGCGGGGTTGCGCGCGCTCGTCGAACGCGAGGTCGCGATCGACGAACGCGGCCTCTCGACGCGCACGATGTCCGGCATGGCGCGCGGCGCACGGTGCGGATCGCCGTGCTGCCGACGCTTTCCGATGCAGAGCGCTTCATCGCCGACCTGCCGTCGCGCGACTTCGCGACGCTCGCCGTCGAACGCTCGCGCGACGAGAGCGCGGCGCGCGGCGGGCTGCTCGCACCGTTCGCGCGGCGCGATCCGAGCTATCCCGAGGCGCTCCGTGCGGCTGCGTTCGCGACGGACGCCGGGGCGGTCAGCGCACCGGTCGTCGATGGCGCGCGCGTGTTCATCGTGCGCGTGGAGTCGGAGGCGCCGGCCGATGGTGTCACGCCGGAAGCCTCGCGCGAGGAGTGCACGCGGGCGCTTCGACTCGCGCGTGAACGGCTGCTGATGGACGCGCTCGCGCGCGAACTCGCATCGATGGACGGCGTGACCGTCTTCGACCGGGCGTTCGACCGGACGATCGACTGAGCGCGCGGGAACGCACTGCGGCGACACGGCACCGCACGGTCGAACGGCTCAGGACCGAAGGCTTCCCACCCGCCACGCCGCCATGGGAAGTAGTAGCGCGACCGGGAGGAACACGCCGACGGTCGCGGGCACGCCGGGAAGCACCATCGTCATCGTGAAGAGGCTTCCGAGGAGTCCCGGCACCGCGACGGCCGCGCACAGCACGCTCGGCTGCAGCATCTTCTGCGGCATGCGCACGAGGAAGAACGGCAGACAGATCACGAGCATCAGGAGATTGACGCACGCGCCGGAGAAGCGCTGGCCGATCAGCCGTGTCGCGGTCGGTGTGTCGATGCCTCCTTCGGCCGCGAGATCGCCGATCTGCCGCGACGAGAGGAGCTGCGCGAAGCCGCGGAACCGTCTGGCGAGGATCGCACGCGGCGCGACATCGCTCGCGATGAAGTCGACCGCGGGCTCGCTCTCGATGCGCACCTCACGCCCGTCGGTGGCACCGGCGGTCGTCCTTCGCGTGACCGAGGCGCCTTCGAGCATCCATCCGGCGCGTGCGGCATCCCAGGTCGCCGTGCGCGCCTCGATGCGTCGCGTCGCGCCACCCGCCGCGTCGCGTTCGAGGATCACCATGTCGCGCGCGGTCTCGGTGGCGGGGTCGAACGACGACGCGAGCAGCAGGCGCCGGTCGCGGTCCTCGATCAGCTTCACCGGGAAGTCCTGCACGGTGCGCTGGAGCAGCGCCGAGTGGTCGCGAACGAGAAGCGGCGCGAGGCGCGGGAGCACGATCTCACCGTTCACGAGCTGCAGGAGGTTCAGCAGCACCGCCATGCCGAGAATCGGGAGCGCGACGCGCCACAGGCTGAGTCCCGCTGCGAGCATCGCGACGATCTCGCGCGTGCGGACCATCTGCGCGAGCGTGAACCCCGCGGCGCCGACCGAGCAGAGTCCGACCATGTACGCGAAGAACTGGAACACGCGCGGCGCGTGGAAGTCGACGATCGCGACCGGCAGCGCCACCGCGAGCGACGGGTAGCGACCGCCCTTCACGGCGAGCCGGGCCATGTCGATGTACTGGTCGAGCTGCAGGATCGTGTCGATCGACACCGCGAACAGGAACATGACGCTGAAGATCAGCGCGAAGTTTCCGAGGAAGCGGCGGGCGATCCAGCGGTCGAGCAGCAGCATCAGTTCCTCGCCACCTGCCGCAGGGCGACGGCTGCCATCGCGGCGAGCCCGATGTTTCCGCTCGTTGCGACGAGCACGCCCAGGAAGCTCGTCGATTCCTTCAGCATCTGCTCGCCACCCGAGATCAGGAGGATGTCCGCGATCGAGGGAATGAAGGCGAGCAGGTAGACATGCAGCGGATTCGATCCCCGCATGCGGATCGCGAGCACCGAACCGAGCAGGAGCATCAGCGGCGCCGCGAGCGACTGGTTGATGCGCTGGACGATGCGCGCCACGATGTCCGCGCGCACGCGGCGCACCGCCTCGTCCATCGCGTTCGCCGCCGACTGCGCAGCAGCGCGCGCGGCGTCGACCTGGGCGCCGCGCGTCGGCGAATCGACGAGTGCGCGCGCCTCTGCGCCGATCTCGGCGACAGTCGCGGCGCTGCGGTCGCGCGTCCCGCAGGAGGCGGGTCGCAGGCCACCGATGCGCGGAGGCCAGCGTCCGTTGATGTTGATGCCGGTCGCGACCACATGGTCGGTCGAGGCGACGAGTTCGAAGGCACCCTCGGCCGAACGCGGCGCCGACTCGCGACGCAGCGTTGCCTGCGACAGCGACGCGCGCCGCCCCGCCGCGCCGCGGTCGAGTTCGACAAGCTCGATCGAATCTCCGTCCTTCGGAAGCAGGCGCTCGCCGAAGAGACGCGCGTTGCGGATCTCGATGCTGCGGCGACCGACGGCGTCGACGAGCTTCAGCGTGCCGCTCTCGGCGAGGCGGTCCTCGATGCACGCCCAGTGATCGATCGCGGCGAGGGCCGCGAGCGCGACGGCGCGTGGCTCGGCCACCGCGTGGTACGCCTCGACATTCCGCCACACACCGAGCAGGCCGCGAAGGTCGAGATCCTTGGGCTTGAGCCGGATGCCCTTCCCGAGATCGATCGCCTCCGGCTCGGCCTGCGGCACATAGACGAGCGTGCCATCGTCCTCGCTATAGGCTGTCGCGTTCTGGAACAGGAGCTTCAGGTACGCGTTGTCGTCGCTGCGGTAGACATCGACGGTCGCGAACTCGGCGGTGAACTCGGTGGTCGGCCGCCCGTCCGGACCGAGTTCGATCGCGGCGACCCCGGCGAGCGCGAGCCGCGTGGTCGGTCCACCTTCGGCTTCGGGCATCGGCGTGACGAGCGCGGCGTCGGCGTAGAGCTGCGTGCGATCGATCACAAGCGCCTCGCCCCGGTCGACCGCGGCCACGAAGAGCCGCGTGACATCGCGCGTCAGGAGCCGCTGCATGGAGGTCCAGAAGCGCGGGACCGCCGCATCGACGAGTACGGCCATGCCGACGAAGAGGACGACGCCGAGCAGCGCCGCGGGGGCGAGAACACGGCGGTACGACAACCCCGCGACCGACATCGCCAGCACCTCGTTGTCGGACGCGAGGCGGGCGTAGACGATCGTTCCCGCGAAGGCGGCCGCGAACGGGAGCGCGAACTGGAGCATCGGGACCGAGGCCTGGACGACGAACGCCGGCAGGTCCTCGGCTCCGAGAAGATTCTGCATGATGGGCCGGATGGCCGCGCCGAAGGCGATCACCGCCACGAGCACGCTCGTGGTGAGCAGCATGATGCGGAGAAGTTCCGCCACGATGTGCCTCGACAGGATGCCGCCCATGCGGCCCGCATCGTCCCCCGAACCGCGCGAAACCGCAACCCGCTGAAATACGGGAACTTCGGCACAGGCTGCGTAGACCGACGAGCGAACGCCCTGTTTCGGCCGCCGGCGCTTGACCGCCTCCCGAGGCGCCCCTGCGTTTCCGACCTTTAGAGCGGGGAATGGACTGCGCGCCCCGAGGCATCGTTCGTCGCGACCTCGGGGACCGCCGTCGTACCCATCGGTGGGGTGGCCCGGAGCAACCGCGAGGAGTCTGCGTGCCGAGCATGCCGTTTCATCTTCACCACCGCCCCACCGCCGTTCGACGCGGGCTGACGCTCATCGAGGTGCTCATCGCCTCGGTGATCCTCGCTGTGGCCGGACTCGCCGCGCTGGAGCTGCTCTCCCAGAGCGACGCGAACAGTCTCTTCGCGCGGCGCCAGGCGCTCGCGGCGGTCGAGGCCGAGCGCATGCTCGAGGAGTCCGCGGAACTCGTCCGCCAGCGACAGTCCGCCCAGCGGAGCGCGCGGCTCGACGATGGAGACGCCGCCGAGGCGCTCGTCGGTTGCCATGCCGAGATCCGCGAGGCGCGCGACCGCGTCGGGCTCGGCCACTCGGGCCGGACGGAAGTCCGGGTCGATGTCGTGCGACTCACCGCCGAGATCCTCGACCCGCGCGGGAACTCGCTCGTCCGACTCGAGCGCATGGTCCCGACCGCCATTGCGGAGGAGGCGCCATGACGCCATCCAACTCACGCCTCCCGATCGCCGCAGGTCGAATTCGCCGCGGCTTCACGCTCATCGAGGTCACGCTCGCAGTCGGGCTGCTTGGCGTGGTCGGCGCGGGCATCGCGACCTTCCTCGGCGCGTTCGCCGCGGGCAACGACGCGCGTTCGCGCGTCACCGACCCTTCGCTCGAGGGAACCTTCGTGCTGCGGCGGCTCCAGGCGCTTGCGCCGGGACTGCGAACGGTCCTCGCCTCGGAGCGAGACCAGGCGGTGCTCTGGCTCTCCGACAGGCTTCCCAGCCGCACCGTGCATCTGAGCGAACTCGGCTGCGTGCGCGTCGATGCGGCTCGCGGGGAACTGCTCTTCGAATCGATCGACGAGACCGCGATCGCCGCGGACCGATCGCTCGAGACCGAGTTCGAGGCGTCGGACGACTTCGTCGCGGCGTTCGATTCCGCGCGCGCCGCGGGAATCGTGCGTACGCGCCTGCTCGCCGAGGGCATCGAGTCGGCGGAGTTCACCGCGGCAGCGAGCCGGCACGGGGTCGTGCTCGGTCTCGGAGCCGCGGGCCTGCATTCGAAGGTGGTGCTTTCACCGGCCCACGCAGAGGAGCCATTGCGATGACGCACGCGGACCCGTCCAGCCACGACTGCCGTCACCAGCCGTTGCCTCGGCGCCGCCGCGGCGTCGCGGTGATCCTCGCGCTTGTCGCCGTTTCGGTGGCGACACTGCTGGGCCTCTCGGTCGCATCGACCCGCGACGCGACCGTGGCGACGAGCGGAAACCTCGCGCGCGTCTCAGCGTCGCGCGCGGCCGCAGCGAGCGGCATCGAACTCGCCGCCGCGATGCTCGCCCGCGAGGGCGCGTTCGACGGGATGAAGGGCAATGTCCTGTTCGACGGCGTCGAGCTCAACGGCTCCCGGCTTCGCGCGGAGGTGGTCGATCTCGAGACCGGTGGACCGGCCGACGAGTCGACGCGTGCGTACGAGGTCGTGGTGCGGAGCGAGCATGATGGACTCATCGAGCGTGCGCGGGCGGTCGGCCGCGCGCCCGTGACCGATGCACCGATGCACGCCGATCTCGATTGCTCGGAGTTCGCCGTACTCTCGACGGGCTCGCTCGCGATCGAGGGGAACGCACATGTCGGCAACTGGTCGCGATCACCTCTCTCGGCGCTCGCCGAACCAGTGCGCATCGGTTCGAGCAAGGGACGCGCGGCGGATCTCGCGGTCAGCGAGGATGCCAGCGTGCACGGATGCGTCGAGCTCAGGCGCGGCGACTTCGCCGTGGCGGGCGATTCCGAGGCGCACGACGAACTCCTCGCGGACCGGATCTGCCCGCTTCCCGCGGAGGTCCATGTGCCCGCCGCCCCCGCCCCCACGCCTCCGCGACGCGTTGAAGCGGTGGCATCGCTTCTCCTCGACGGCCTCGTCGGCTCCAGCATGGCCAGCAGCGGCGATGCGCGCGTGCCCGCGCGCGGCTCCGTCACCGTGCGCGGCACCGTGACCGTCGATGTCGGCGGAAACCTCTTCGTCGAGCGCGGCTCGCGCATGTTCGTCGAGAACGCGCTCGTCCTCGTCG
>JBEAQW010000329.1:0-6497 GCA_041163725.1 Planctomycetota bacterium | reverse complement strand
CCCGAGGGGTTATCCGCGCGCGGGGACCATGATGCGCAGCGGCTCGGCGGCGATGCGGAACCCGAAGCTCCTCGAGGACACACCTACGGCGTCGCCGTCGACCTGCAGGCGGACCGGCTCGCTTGCATCGATCCGGACCGTCCGGCCGCGGCGGAATCGCAGCGACGGAAGCCGCCGATGGCCGCCGAACCGAAGGAGCGGGACGAGTGGAAGCAGATCGACCGCGCGCTCCGCGGGGATGAACACCGCATCGAGCAGTCCATCGTCGGGGAGCGCGTCGGGAGCGGGATTCAAGCCTACACCGTAGTGCGAGAGATTGGCGATCACGATCATCCCGCGGCCCAGCCGCTCCAACTCGTCGTCGATCCGCCAAGCGAGTTCGGTCGCGCGCCACGACGAGGACGCCTTCAGCACGGGAGCGAGGTACGAGAGGTGCGTGATCGCACCGCGTCGCTCGGACGCGAGCCGATGGACGACCTCTGCATCGAAGCCGACCGAGGCCATGATCGCGAATGGCGATCCGCAGGCATCGCCGAGATCGATCGCGCGCGTCTCGCCGAGCCGGAGGGCGCGCACGATCGCCTCGGCATCGACGGACATTCCGAATGCGCGGGCGAAGAGGTTCTCCGTTCCCGTCGGGGCATGCCAGATGGCGATGTCGCGCGCCGCACACGTGCCTGCGACGGCCCGGACCGCGCCGTCGCCCCCGATCGCAATGAGCCGGTCGACGCCGTCGAGTCCGGGCACCAGCCAATCCGCGGGATCGCCACGCGCACTCGCGATCGAACGGACTTCGAATCCGGCCTGCGTGAGCCGAGACTCGAGTTCCACCGCGATGGCCCGCGCCTTGCCGCGGCCCGCGATCGGGTTGTGTACGAGCGCGACCCTCATGCGCGGGGAGCGTAGTCGCGGGGCGCCACCCGCGCCGTCGCCGCGCCCCGGGATGCCGCCCGCCCGGAGGCGATGAGGGGTACTATGGCCCCCATGCCCTCACCGCTTCCGCGACTTCTTCCGTTCGTGTTCGCCGCCTTCGCGGCGCTGCCGGCGGTGGCGCAGGCGGAGCGGTACGAACTCGATTCGCTCGACCGATGGCGCAAGGTCGCCGAGGTCGATCCCATGAGCGAGGAGGCGCAGATCCTCGCAGCCCGGCGCGCGCTGCTCGATGGCGAAGCCGGCCGTGCCCAGAAGCTCGCGGACGCGTTCCTCGAGAAGTATCCGCTGTCGCGCTACCGCGCGGACGCGCTCCTGATCCGCGGCGATGCGAAGCGCGTCGACGACGAGTACGAGGCCGCGTTCGACTACGAGGAGATCTGCCGGCGCTATCCCGGCAGCGCCGCGTTCGTGCCGGCGCTCGAGCGCGAGTTCGAGATCGCGAAGGCCTACGCGGAGGGGCTCCGGCGTCGCTTCTTCGGCACGGTGCGCATCGTCGATACATCCGAGGACGCGCAGGACCTCCTCATCGTGATCCAGGAGCGCCTTCCGGGCAGCGAGCTCGCCGAGCGCGCGTGCATGGTGCTCGCGGACTACTACTTCGCGAAGCGCGACATGATGATGGCCGCCGAGGCCTACCGCATCTTCATCGAGAACTACCCGCGCAGTGCGAACATCAGCAAGGCGCGGCTGCGCCTGATCTATGCGTACCTCGCCGGCTTCAAGGGCCCCGAGTACGACGCGAGCGGCCTGCTCGAGGCGCGCGCGCGGCTCCGGTCGCTGATGAACCTCCAGCCGGGACTCGCGCAGCAGGTCGGCGCCGAGAGCATCGTCTACCGCATCGACGAATCCGAGGCGGCGAAGTTCCTCGCGAGCGCGCGCTGGTACCTCGATGTCGGTGATCCGATCTCGGCGGAGCTCAACATCCGCCGCCTCGTGCAGCGGCATCCCCGCTCGATCGCCACGCTCGAGGCGCTGCGCATCGTGCCAGGCGTGATCGCGAAGCTCCCGCCGTCGATCGTCGAGGACGCGCCCGACTACCGCGCGCTGCGGCGCGAACTCCTCGGCGTCGACTGGAACGAGGACGCTCCCGCGCTTCCCGATGCGAGCGGGAGCGGAGGATGAACGGTCGTCGCGCCGCTTTCGGATTCGCGACCGCGTTCCTCGCCCTCGCGGGGACCGGCGGCTTCCTGCCCGGCTGTGCATCGAATGCACGCGACGGCTACGCGGCCGCGGATCTGTACCCCACGAAGTACCGCAGCATCGCCCTGCCGGTGTTCCGCAACCAGACCCCGATGAGAGGCTTCGAGCGCGACCTCGCCGACGCCCTCGTCAAGCAGGTCGAGTCGTCGACGCCCTACAAGGTGCGCTCGAATGCCGCCGCGGACACCGAGCTCCGCGGCACGCTGACCTCGATCGATCTCGTCCAGCTTTCGAAGAGCCCTTCGACCGGCCTCGCCAACGAGATGATGGTGCGGGTGCGTGCCGACTTCGAGTGGGTCGATCTGAGGACCGGCGAGAGAATTGCCGCGAAGTCGGGCGTCGAATCCGCCGCGCTCTTCGTACCCTCCTACCCTTCCCGCGAACCGCTCGAACTCGGACGGTTCGTAGCCGTAGAGCAGCTCGCCCGCGACCTCGTCGCGGCCATGCAGTCGGACTGGTGACCGCCCCAGCGGGCCACCTCTGGTGTCCGGGTGCATGAATGGTCGAAGGAGATCGAGGGATAAATGGCCGTAAGATCGGCCCTGCGGTGGAATCGCGCCCCCCTTCGGGCCGATTGTGAACGCAGAACGACCCGCAGGCCCGCCTGCGGGACGACTCCCGGCCCGGGGGACGCCTGGGGGACGTCTGGGGGACGTCCTCGAGAACCTCTCGGGGAACCCCGCGACCATCGGGGAGCGACCGGGCGGCTGCCGTCGGCCCTGTGACAGGTCAGTTTGCAAGGCTTTCACGCATGAAGAACCTTCTCAATCGCATCCGCTTCCGCCGTCAGCAGCCCACAGTCCCCGCGCAGCCGACGGCCGTGCTCATGGCTGGATCGGAAGGCGGAGGAGGCTCGGGCGGAAACCAGGGTGGCGGACCCGGCGGAAACGGGCAACCGACGCCCCCGCAGCAGCAGCGCGGCGGCCAGCAGGTCTTCACATGGGTCATGATCGCCGCGATGGTCACGCTCGTCGTGATGGCGCTGCAGTCTTTCAATCGGCCGCGCGAGGTCACCTGGTCGCAGTTCAAGGAACTGGTCGCCCAGAAGAAGGTGCTCGACGCGACCGACGCGAGCCAGCCGCAGTCCGGACCAATCGTGATCGACGGCAGTCGGCTCAGCGCATGGATCAAGCCAGGGGTGCCCGGATACACGGAAGATCCCCAGACCGGCGACAAGACCGCCCCGACGCAGGTCACCGTGATCATCGAGCCGAACGACGCTCGCTACAAGGACTTCCTCGACGAGAACGGCAAGCAGTACAAGGAGATCGAGGCCTCGATCTGGCCGGCGCTCCTGATCCAGCTGCTGCCTGTCGCGATCATCATCGGCATCATCTGGTTCATCTCGCGGTCGATTCGCGGTGCCGGAGGAGGTCCGGGCGGCATGCTCGGCAACTTCGGCAAGAGCCGCCACCGCATGCAGACGAAGGAGCAGGTGAAGATCACCTTCGGCGACGTCGCAGGAGTCGACGAAGCCAAGGAGGAGGTCCAGGAGATCGTCGAGTTCCTGAAGAACCCGAAGCGCTTCTCGCGGCTCGGCGGCCGCATCCCTCGCGGCGTGCTGCTCTCCGGCCCGCCCGGCTGCGGCAAGACGCTCCTCGCGAAGGCGATCGCGGGCGAGGCCGATGTGCCCTTCTACTCGATCTCGGGTTCCGACTTCGTCGAGATGTTCGTGGGCGTCGGCGCCAGCCGCGTGCGCGACCTCTTCAAGCAGGCGAAGGAGAACTCGCCCTGCATCATCTTCCTCGACGAGATCGATGCGGTCGGACGCCGCCGCGGCGGTGGATTCTCCTCGGGTGGCCACGACGAGCGCGAGCAGACGCTCAACGCGATCCTCGTCGAGATGGACGGCTTCGATGCGAACACCCAGGTGATCGTGATCGCCTCCACCAACCGACCCGATGTGCTCGATCCCGCGCTCACGCGGCCCGGCCGGTTCGACCGCCAGGTCGCCGTCAGCCTGCCCGACCTCGTCGGACGCCGCCAGATCCTCGCGGTGCACGCGAAGAAGGTGAAGCTCGCCGAGGATGTCGACCTCGAGAAGGTCGCACGCGGCACGCCGATGTTCTCAGGCGCAGACCTCGCCGCGCTCATCAACGAGGCGGCGATCATCGCGACGATGGCCGACAAGGACTTCGTCGAGCTCGCCGATCTCGAGGAGGCGCGCGACAAGGTCCGCTGGGGCCGCGCGAACAAGAGCCGCAAGATCGAGCAGCAGGAGCGCGTCGCCACCGCCTACCACGAGGCCGGTCACGCGGTGCTCCAGATGCTGCTCGAGCACGCCGATCCGCTGCACAAGGTCACCATCATCCCGCGCGGACAGGCGATGGGCGCGACCTTCTCGCTTCCCGAGAAGGACCGCTACGGCTATGGCCGCAAGCATGTGCTCGCCTCGCTGCGCGTCCTCTGCGGCGGACGCATCGCCGAGGAGCGCAAGACGGGCGATGTCAGTTCGGGCGCGTCCATGGACATCAAGATGTGCACGCAGTATGCGCGCGCGATGATCCTCCAGTGGGGCATGTCGGATCGCCTCGGATTCGTGAACTACGCCGGCAGCGACTCGCGCGAGATGTTCCTTCCCGAGAAGGACTATTCGCCCGAGACCGCACGCGTGATCGACGAGGAGACGCGCCGCTTCATCGACGAGGCCTACACGGAGGCGACCAGCCTGCTCGAGCAGAACTGGGACAAGGTCGTCGGAGTGGCCGAGGCGCTCCTCAAGTACGAGACCCTCCAGCGCGACGATGTCGATCGACTGATGAGAGGGGAATCGATCGGACGACCGACGATCGCGGACATGCTCACCGTCGAGGCGAGCCGTCCGAGGCCGGCCACGACCGATGCGAAGCCCGCGCAGGATGGCCCCGAGTTCGGCGGCGCGCTCCCGACGCCGGCCTGACCGCACGGCTCGTCCGGCGGATCATCCCAGACGCGCGGCGAACTCCTCCGCGCGGGAAGCGGCGCCGATCAGGCGCAGCGTCTTTTGCGGACTCGTCGGCCCGGAGACGAGTTCCACCGCACGCGGCTCGACGCCGAGCGTGGCCGCGATCAACGCACGGATCGCATCGTTCGCCCGACCGCCTTCCGGCGGCTGGGAGACGCGCACCTTGAGCCGATCGCCAAGCGGACCAGCGATCTCCTCGCGCCTTGCGCCGGGCACAGCCTTGATGCGGAGTTCGATGTGTCCGTCGCGCACCGACATGAACGGCGGAAGCATCACCGGGCCTCCCCGTCGCCCCACGATGCATCGGGTGGCTCGTCCGATCCGCGTGCGCGTTCCTCGGGGCCCGCGTCCTTCTCGTCCTGCAGCTTCCGGATCGCGCGCTTCTTCCGCACCATCCGCGCCGTCTCACCCATGAGGCTCTTCTCGCGAAGGAGATGGTGGTAGTGCTGCGCGAAGCGGTGCGCCTCGTCGCGGATCGCCTGGCACAACCTGAGTCCGAGGTGTTCCCGACCGAGCCGCACGGGCTCGGCGACCCCTGGGAGATGAAGGAGCTCCTCCTTCTTCGAGAGCGAGATCACCCGCGGCGGTTGCACGCGCAGCTGCGCGAACGCGTCCAGCGCTGCATGGAGCTGGCCGATTCCGCCGTCGATCAGGATCAGGTCGGGATAGAGCTCCTCGCCCTCACCCGCATCGCGGTAGCGGCGGCTGATGACCTCGCGCATCGCGCTGAAATCGTCGTTGGTCACCGACTGGATTCGGTAGCGCCGGTAGCCCTCCTTGAAGGGCTTGCCGTCGATGAAGCACACCTTCGATGCGACGGTCTCACCGCCGCGCAGGTGGGCGATGTCGAATGCCTCGAGGCAGCGGATCGGCTGCTCCGCGCCGAGCACGCGCGCGAGACTCCGCGCGCCGGCTGCGGGATCCTGCATGAATCCGGTCGCCTCGGGCTGCCAGTCGAACTCGCCCTCGTCGCCGCGGGTCTCGCGTTCATCGAGCTTCTCGATCGCCTTGATCTGGTCGCGCAGCACCGCGGCGCGCTCGAACTCGAGCCGTGCGCTCGCGGACTCCATCTCCTCGCGCATCTCACGGAGCATCGCACTGCGCTTCGATCCGAGGAAGCGGATGAACCGGTCGATGTCGGCGCGGTACTCCGTGCGTCCGATGCGTGCCGCGCACGGCGCGGTGCACTGGTTGATCGCGGCGAGGAGGCACGGACGGAAGCGCGCGTTGCGTGGATCGCCGTCGACGATCTCGAGTTCGCAGGTGCGGTACTTGAAGACGCGCTGCAGCAGCTGCATCGCGTGGCGGAGCGCGCCGACCGAGACGAACGGACCGTAGATGCGCGCGCCCTTGAAACGCTCGTCGCCGGGATTGCGCGTGATGTAGACCCCTGGAAAGTCGTCGCGCATCGTGATCGCGA
>JBEAQW010000328.1:0-7506 GCA_041163725.1 Planctomycetota bacterium | reverse complement strand
TCCTGCATCGACTTCGCGCGCCGCGCGTTCCCGAGCGGAAGGACCTCGGCGAGATCGTGGTAGAGCACGTTCATGCCCATCGACTCGGCGAGCACGGAGAGCTGCGCGCCGATGTGGCCGTACCCGACGATGCCGAGCGTCTTGCCGCGGACCTCGCTGCATCCCTGCGCGCTCTTGCGCCAGCCGCCCGCGTGCAACACGCGGTCGCTCTCGACGGCGCGGCGCATGAGCATGACGATCTCGCCGATCGCGAGCTCGACCACGCTGCGCGTGTTCGAGTAGGGCGCGTTGAACACCGCGACGCCGCGACCGGCGGCGGTCGAGAGGTCGACCTGCTCGGTGCCGATGCAGAAGCACCCGACGGCGAGCAGGCGGTCGGCGGCGTCGAGCGCGCGCGCCGTGACGCGCGTCTTCGAGCGGATGCCGAGGATCGATACGCCCTTGAGCGAGCGGATGAGCTCCGACTCCGGAAGCGCGTCGGAGAGCGTCTCGACCTTGTAGCCCTCCTCGCGGAGATGGTTCGCCGCATCCGGGTGGATGTTCTCGAGGAGCAGCGCCACCATGCGCGACTTCGGGAAGCTCGGCGCGCCCGGTAGTCCGTAGATCCAGAGGAGTTCCTCGACGCTGCGCACGACGCGGTCGGCACGGCCGGTCACGCTCTCGCGCTCGATGTTCTCGCAGTAGGCGACGAACTCCTGCGCGGCGCCCTCGTCGCGGATCTCGCAGTCGGTCATGCCGTCGCCGACGGCGACGACGATGCCCTGCAATCCGAGCGCGCGCACGGCGGCGGGCTTCCCCTTCGGCCGCGCGAGCGGCGATGTCTCGACGAAGCCGGCGACGATGCCCGATGCGGACCAGACGAAGTCGTTCGCGATGACGCGATCGGCCGGGATGCCGAGTTCCGCGCAGACGGGCACGACATAGTCGCGGAAGCCGGAGCTCACCACATGGATGCTGGATGCGTTGCGACGGATGGCCGCCTTGTGCTTGCGGAAGCTCGGCGCGAGGCGCTTCTTCAGGAGCTTCACGACCGCGTCGACATGCGCGCGCGTGATCCGCAGCATCGACAGGCGGCGGCGAAGCGACTCGTCGATCCCGAGGCGCCCCTCCATGCCGTCGCGTGTGATGCCCTCGATCGCGAGGACCTTCGCCTCATGGTCGGGATCGTCTGCGAGCGCGAGTTTCGCGATCTCGTCGAGGCCTTCCGCCGCGACGATCGTCGAGTCGAAGTCGAGGATGATGTGGGTGGATTCGGACGGCATCTGGACCGACCATATCGGCAGGATGCGGGCCGAACTAGGGAATGAGTACGCAGCCCCCCGCCGAAACCCCTCGCGGCCTCGGAAAACGGTGCCTGGCACGTGCCGTGCAGTGCCAGGCACTCAACGGCACGTGCCAGGCACCGCCGATCGCCGCCATCCGTCGCCACGACTGTCGCGGAAGTCCCGACTTCCGCAGGCAATGGACTGCCCTCGGACGGCACGGCCCGACGCGGTCCGGGGTGCACGGCACGTGCCGTGCAGTGCCGGGCACTGGACGGCACGTGCCGTGCACCGATGGAGTGGGGTGCGTGGAGAACGCGCAGGGCTCCGGCGCCAACGCGCCCCGCCCCCCGCCTACGCCATGATGCCCTTGACCAGCTCGCCCTTCACATCGGTCAGGCGGTAGTCGCGCCCCTGGGCTCGGTAGATCAGCTTCTTGTGATCGATGCCGAGCAGGTGCAGCAGCGTCGCGTGCAGGTCATGCACCTCGACCGGGTTCTCGACGATGTTGTACGAGTAGTCGTCGGTCTTCCCGTAGGTGACGCCCGGCTTGATGCCGCCTCCCGCCGCCCAGATCGAGAAGCAGCGCGGATGGTGGTCGCGGCCGTAGTTGTCCCTCGACAGCGCGCCCTGCGAGTAGACCGTGCGGCCGAACTCACCCGCCCACATGACCAGCGTGTCGTCGAGCAGGCCACGGCGCTTGAGGTCCTTGATGAGCGCGGCCTGCGCCTGATCGACCGCCTTCGCCTGCGCGCCGAGTTCGCCCGGCAGGTTGCCGTGCTGGTCCCACCCGCGCATGTAGAGCTGGATGAAGCGGACATCGCGCTCCGCGAGGCGCCGCGCGAGCAGGCAGTTCGCGGCGAACGAGCCCGGCTTGTGCACATCGGGGCCGTACATCTCGAGGGTCTTCGGATCCTCGTCGGAGAAGTCGGTGAGTTCGGGCACCGACATCTGCATGCGGTAGGCCATCTCGTGCTGCGCGATGCGGGCGCGCACCTCGGGATCGAGGCTGTCCTTGAACTCCTCCTCGTTCAGCTCGCCCACGAGGTCGAGCATGCGGCGACGGTCCTCGCGCGAGACGCCGTCCGGGTCGCGCAGGTAGAGCACCGGATCGCGTCCCGAGCGCAGGCGGCAGCCCTGATGCTCGCTCGGCAGGAAGCCGCTGCCCCAGAAGCGCGCGCTCAGCGCCTGCATGTTGCCGACGCCCTGCGTGATCATCACCACGAACGCAGGCAGGTTCGAGTTCATGCTGCCGAGGCCGTAGCTCATCCACGAGCCGAAGCTCGGACGGCCGGGCTGCTCGGTGCCCGTCTGGAAGAAGGTGATCCCGGGCTCGTGGTTGATCGCCTGCGTGTGCATCGAGTTGATGAGGCAGATCTCCTTCGCCACCGAGCCGGTGTGCGGAAGCAGCTCGCTCAGCCAGAGGCCGTCCTCGTTGTTCTCGAAGCGGTCGAAGCGGAACTTCGTCGGCGCCACGGGGAAGCGCGCCTGTCCGCTCGTCATGCCGGTGATGCGCTGGCCGTTGCGGACGCTGTCCGGCAGGTCCTCGTTGTAGCGCTTGACGAGATCGGGCTTGTAGTCGTAGAGGTCGAGCTGGCTCGGCGCGCCCTCCATGTGCATGTAGATGACGCGCTTGGCCTTCGGCGCGAAGTGCGTCCCGGGTGTGAATCCCGCGGGAAGCCCGTCGGCGCCGAGCACGGGCGACGGCGCGGCGGCCGCCTCTTGTCCAAGAAGCTGCGAGAGCGCGAGCCCGCCGATGCCCGCACCGAGCGTCGACGCGACCGAGCCGAAGAAGCGGCGGCGCGTGAGGTTGAGGAGGTACTCCTCGAGTCCGTCGGCAGGCGTTGCGTTGATCTTGTTCTGCATGTCGGCGTCCTCGGGTCAATCCTTCACGATGGTTGCGTCGCTCGACAGCACGGCGTTCGCGAGCAGCGTCCACGCCGCGAGTTCCCCCGCCTCGATCTCCGCGGAGCTCGCGGCCTCGCCGACATCGAGGAACCTCTCGGCGTCCTCGGGGTTCTCCCGATAGCGCGCGCGGTTGGCCGCGAGCGTCTCGAGCATGCGCTGCTCGAGCGCCGGCGAAGGCTCCGTGCCGGTCGCGCGCCGGAACAGGCCGACGATGCGCGTACGGTCGTCGTCCGCGGAGCGGATCGTGCGCTCGGCCGCCATGCGCGCGGCCTCGACGAACTGCGGATCGTTCCACAGCACGAGCGCCTGGAGCGGCGTGTTCGTCACGAGCCGCTTCGTCGTGCAGAACTCGCGCGTCGGTGCGTCGAGCGTGAGCATCGTCGGCGGTGGCACGGCGCGCTTCCAGTAGGTGTACATGCTGCGGCGCCAGAGGTCGTCACCCATCCCCTGCTGGTAGGTGCGCGTGTTCGACTGGAGCATCGCGACCTCCTGCCACAGACCCTCGGGCTGGTACGGCTTCACGCTCGGGCCGCCGGGCTTCTCGACGAGCAGGCCCGCGACATAGAGCGCCTGGTCGCGGATCTGCTCCGCGCTGAGCCGCTGCCGCGGGTAGTAGGCGAGCAGGCGATTGCCGGGGTCGGCCTCGGCGACCTCGGGCCGCACGCGCGACGACTGGCGGTAGGTCGCGCTCGTCACGATGTCGCGTACGAGCGCACCCATGTCCCATCCGTTCTCCTGGAAGCGCACGGCGAGCGTGTCGAGCAGGTCGGGATGCGTGGGCCACTCGCCCTGGAAGCCGAAGTCGTCGCTCGTGCGGACGATGCCGTTTCCGAAGAGCACCTCCCAGATGCGGTTGACCGTCACGCGCGCGGTGATCGGGTTCTCGCGCGAGACGAGCCACTGCGCGAGACCGAGCCGGTTGCGCGGTGCGTCGGGCGGCAGCGCGCCGAGCGCCACGGGGACCGCGCGCTCGACGCGGCGGTTCGCATCGGGATGGTCGTACGCGCCGCGCATGTGGACGAAGGTGTCGCGCGGCGAATCCATCTCGCGCATGACCATCGTCTTCGGCGTCGACTTCAGGAGATCGGCGCGCTCGGCCGCCACGCGGTCGATCTCCTTCTGCGCCGCGACGAAGGTCGGCGAGAAGCGGATGCGCCAGGCGTTGCGGCCGGCCTCCACAGCCTCGGGGCGCACGCGCGCATCACCCGCGACGAGCGCGAGCATCGCGGGCGCGAACTCGTCGTCACGCTCGAGGGCGCGCGCGTAGAAGCCCGCTGCGCCGCCGGTGTTGACGACCTTGCAGACGAGGAAGTTCTCGCCGGGGACGAGATCGACCGACACGCGGTCCTGGTCGGGCGCCGCACCACGCTGCGCGCGGTTCTCGTGCACCTTCGTTCCATTCAGGTACATCACGAGCCCGTCGTCGGAGCCCATCGAGAGCTCGAGCTTGCGCGCGGTCGGTGCATAGATCTGCCGCGCGACGAACTCCGCACCGACCGACGCCGCGAGCCGCGCGACCTGGCCGTCGACGACGCCCGGCGCGTAGCGCCAGCCGTCCTCCTGATCGCCCTTCTTGAACTTCTTGCCGCGCGCGAAGCGCTGCTCGAGCTCGGGGCCGTACTCGATGCCGTACGCGGCGCCGGGCTCGCCCGAGAACGGCCCCGCGATGTACCAGCCGCTCACCGCGTGCGGCAGCTTCGCGAGCGCGTCGGACGACGCGGTCATCGGCGTCAGCCGCACGCGCCCGAACACATGCTGCGCATAGGGCGACTTGTAGTTCAGGGTGATGCGCAGCTCGGTACCACCGTCGAACCCGAAGTCACGCGCCGCGGCGAAGAGCGCCGTCCGCATGCCGCCGACCTCGTGGCTGCGGACCGCCCACTGGCGGCCCTCATCCTTCGTCAGCGCGTTGACCGCGCGGTAGTCGCCGTTCTCCTGCTCGTAGTCGGCCCACGCCCACACGAGGTCGACCGTCTCGCGCCGCGACGGATCGGCGATGGACACCGCCTCGACCGCGATGTGGTCGAGGACCGCGTTGCCGTTGGGGGCACGGCCGACGCGACCGGCGACGAGCGATGGATCGCCCATGGCCTCGAGCATGAGCACGCGCATGCCCTTCGCCGCGGTGCGGAGCACGATCGTGTGCTCGTCGTTGTCGGGGTTCTTTCCACCGGCGAGCACGGAGCCGTCCGCCTGCACCGTCATCGTCGCGCCGCCCGCGCTCTCGGCCGACGCAACCTCGGCGGTCACCTCGCCGAATCCCGCGCGCACGCCCGCGACGAACGCCTCGAGCTCGGCCTTCTCGCCCTCGCCCGCGGTCGCCTGCTGCTCGCGCGCGACACGCTCGGCCTCGGCGAGCAGCGACAGGCGCTCCTCCTGGTCCTTGCGCGGCACCTCGATGAACGGCTCGAACGCGCGGTTCGGGTCGGGCTGCTGCGAGTAGAGGCCGGGCTCCTGGTTCGAGTTGAAGAACGCGATGAGGGAGTAGAAGTCCTCCATCGTCACGGGGTCGAACTTGTGGTCGTGGCAGCGCGCGCATCCGACCGAGAGGCCGAGGAACGCAGCGCCGGTCGTGTTCACGCGATCGACGGCGTACTCGAGCAGGTACTCCTCGTTGATCGCGCCGCCCTCGTCGGTCGTCACATGGTTGCGGTTGAATCCCGACGCGATGATCTGCTCGATCGTCGCGTCCGGCATCAGGTCGCCGGCGAGCTGCTCGACGATGAACTCGTCGTAGGGCTTGTTCTGCCGGAAGGCCTCGATCACCCAGTCGCGCCAGAGCCACATCTGCCGTCCCGCATCCATGTGGATGCCGCAGGTGTCGGCGTAGCGCGCGATGTCGAGCCACGGCACCGACATCCGCTCGGCGTACCGCGTCCGGTACGGCTCCTCGGTCAGCAGTCGATCGACGAGCCGCTCGTAGCGGTCCGCGCGCGTGTCGGCGAGGAACGCGTCGGTCTCCTCGGGCGTGGGCGGGAGTCCGGTGAGATCGAGGAACAGCCGCCGCACGAGATCGGCGGGTTCGGCCTCGGCGCTCGGCGTGGCGCGCGCCTTCTCGAGCCGCGACAGCACGAAGCGGTCGATGTCGTTGCGCGGCCAGTCCGCATCGCGGACCGCAGGCACCGCGCTCTCGACGGGCGGCGTGAACGCCCAATGGCTCTCGTACGCGGCGCCCTCGTCGATCCAGCGGCGGATGAGATTCTTCTCGCCATCGCTCAGCGGACGCTTGCCGCTCTCCGGCGTCGGCATCACGCGATCGGGATCGTGGTCGTTGATGCGGCGCCAGAGGTCGCTCGCCTCCGCGTTGCCCGGAACGATCGCGGCGCCGTTCCGGCGGGGCGCGGTGGCCTCGTCGCGGATGTCGAGCCGCAGCCCCGCCTGCTGCTTCGCACGGTCCGGGCCGTGGCAGAGGAAGCAACGGTCGGAGAGGATCGGGCGGATATCCCGCCCATAACGAACGGGCCCCTGCTCCTCGAGGGTGATCCGGGTGGCCCGGACCATCTCGGCGGAGGTCACCGTCGCGTTGCGGGGCAGGAAGATCGCGCCCGCCGCGATGGCAGCGGCGATTCCAGCGATCACGAAGGGCGTTCGCGAACCAGGCACGACACGGAGTGTAACGCCCCTCCAGCGCTCCCCGTACGCATGTTTCGGGCGGAATCGCCCGACCGGGGCGCGCATCGGGGCGCTGGCGAGGCGACCGAACCTCCGTTCGGCAGGAAATCTGTCTTTCACGCGCAGAACCCGGGGGGTGTCCCTCTTATCTCAGGTGGCGAAAGACAGCCGCCCGACAGGCTCGAAGATTGCTCGGGCGGAGGCTATGGAAAAGGGACCTAGGACTCGCCTGGGCCAGCGTGCGCGGAGGCGGAACCGCTGCGTGAGCTGGAACTAACGATTTGCAGATTCGAGCCAAGCCGACCGATGAGCACTCGCTCATCGGTCGGTGTCGTTTTGTGCCGTGCAGTCGGTGAGCACGAGCGCGCCGCGCGAGCGCGCCGGCAACCACGCACCAGCGTGCGGAACATCACGCGACCGACTGCTCCCGCACCACTTCGTCACGATCGACGAACAGCAGCGCCACCTCGATGGCGGCCGGATCGAGCGCGTACATCTCCGCGACCGCATCACGGTAGCCGTCGAGTTGCTCGAAGTAGCCACGCAACTTCTCCGCGAACCGCTCGCCTGAGGCTCCGACGGCACCGGTCTTGAAGTCGACGATCCGCGCCGACACGACCTTCCCCTCGCGGCGCGCGAGTTCGAGCCGATCGATGCGGCCATGCACGAGCCCCTGCTGGATCTCGCGAACGAACGGCAGCTCGGTCCGGACCTCGACCTCGGG
>JBEAQW010000327.1:0-11259 GCA_041163725.1 Planctomycetota bacterium | reverse complement strand
TCCATCAGCTCCCGACGAGCGCGAGTAGAGCGCGCGCCCGTCGCTCCTCCTCGACCGCGACCCAACCGACAGTCTCGAGCTCCTCCTCCTCGAGCGGGACGCCGAGACATGCGCGCCAGTCGCCTGGATCGACCCACTGCCTACGCACATCTGCGTTCACGAACTCCCACTCCTTCGGCAGCCCGCAGTGCATCCGCGCGCTCGACCAGCGCCAGTCGGTCGCCTCGCCCACTAGCCCGGCATCAACCGGGTTCCGCTCGATGTAGCGAAGCGCGTTCCACGCATGCCGATCGTCCATCGCGCGTGCGTAGAACCGCCCTTCCCAACAGGCCCCTCGGCGCCCGCAGCGCGAATTCAGCATCTCGGAGTACCGCTTGTGAAGCTGTCCGAAGCAGCGGCCGATTCCCTTCGTGCACCCCGGGATCACTGCGAAATGCACGTGATTCGACATGAGGCAGAAGCCGCCGATTCGCACGAGGTGCCTTCTCGCGAGCGCTCCGAGCATCGCGAGGTAGTACCGGCGATCGCCATCGGTCTCAAACAACACGGACTGCCCGTTTCCCCGATGGACGAAGTGATATGGCACGCCGATCTCGATGTTCCGAAGTGGTCTTCCCATGGACTTTCCCTCCTCGCGGAAACTACCGTTTGAACGACGGGTGTCGCAGAGCCGCACGCGTTTCCCACGGAATTCCGTGGTGCACGGCACGTGACGGTCAGTGCCTGGCACCGCGCGGCACGTGCCGTGCACCGACTGGAAAAAGGACAGCCCCCGCATCGCGGGGGCTGTCGGTCCATTCGTGGTTCCGGATCAGTACCGGTAGTGGTCCGGCTTGTACGGTCCCTCGACCGGCACGCCGATGTACTCGGCCTGCTTCTTCGAGAGCTTCGTCAGCTTCGCGCCGAGCTTCGCGAGGTGGAGGCGCGCCACCTTCTCGTCGAGGTGCTTCGGCAGCGTCGTGACCGTCTTGCCGTAGATCTTCGCGTTCTTGAAGAGCTCGATCTGCGCCATCACCTGGTTGGTGAAGCTCGCGCTCATCACGAAGCTCGGGTGGCCCGTCGCGCAGCCGAGGTTCAGGAGCCGGCCTTCGGCGAGGATGATGATCGAGCGTCCGTCGCCGAACACCCACTCGTCGACCTGCGGCTTGATGTTGACGCGGCGCACGCCCTTCAGCCTCGCAAGGCCGGACATATCGATCTCGTTGTCGAAGTGACCGATGTTGCCGATGATCGCCTTATCCTTCATCCGCTTCATGTGATCCGCGGTGATGATGTCGCAGTTGCCCGTCGCGGTGACGAAGAGGTCGGTCGAGTCGATGACATCCTCGAGCGTCACGACCTCGTAGCCCTCCATGCACGCCTGGAGCGCGCAGATCGGGTCGACCTCGGCGATCTTGACGCGGCAGCCCTGTCCGCGAAGGCTCTGGGCGCAGCCCTTGCCGACATCGCCGTAGCCGAGGATGAGCGCCGTCTTGCCCGCGAGCATGACATCGGTCGCGCGCATCACGCCGTCGACGAGCGAGTGGCGGCAACCGTAGAGGTTGTCGAACTTGCTCTTGGTCACTGCGTCGTTCACGTTGATGGCCGGGAAGAGCAGCTGGCCGAGCTCCTGCATCTGGTAGAGGCGGTGCACGCCGGTCGTGGTCTCCTCGCTGACGCCCTTGATGTCGGGCACGATGCGGGAGAACCAGCCCTTCGCGTCGCGGAGGAGATCCGACAGCAGCGCGATGATGACCTTGTATTCGTCGCTATCCGAGGGCTTCGCCGGCGTGACCTTGTTCGCCTTCTCGAACTGGAAACCCTTGTGGACGAGGAGCGTCATGTCGCCGCCGTCGTCGAGGATGAGGTTCGGGCCCTGGCCGTTCGGCCAGTTGAGCGCCTGGTAGGTGCACCACCAGTACTCCGCGAGCGTCTCGCCCTTCCACGCGAAGACGGGCACGCCCTTCGGATTCTCCGGCGTTCCGTTCTTGCCGATGGCGACCGCGGCGGCGGCGTGATCCTGCGTCGAGAAGATGTTGCACGAAGCCCAGCGCACCTCGGCGCCGAGTTCCACGAGGGTCTCGATCAGCACCGCGGTCTGCACGGTCATGTGAAGCGAGCCCGAGATGCGCGCGCCCTTCAGCGGCTTGCGCCCCTTGTACTCGCTGCGGAGCGCCATCAGGCCGGGCATCTCGTGCTCGGCGAGCTCGATCTCCTTGCGGCCGAACCGGATGGTCTCCGGAGCCGTGCACTTGACCTTGTACGCGGGCGTCGAGAGCAGCTCGAGTCCCGTGTCGAGGAAGCACTTGGGTGCGGACGACGCGGCCGTGTTCTTGGTGACGACGCTGGAGGACTTGGACTTCATGTTCTTCTTCGATGCGGTCGGGGTTGCGGTTGGCATGTGTGAGTCTCGTGCCGATGAATGAATGAAGGCACTCCACGCCTCCATCCATTCATCCGGATGAAAGGGAGAATACCGCCCGCGCCATTTCAGGGCAAGTGCGAGCGCAGCAATCGCCGAAGCCGCCTATCCTGACGGCCCGGCGCCTCGACCGCGCATCGGACGAACTCAGTCACCTAGGAGCACGACATGCAGCTTTCCCGCAAGGTTCTCGCCTCGATCGCACTTCTCACCTCGATGGCGGGCCTCGCCTTCACCGCCGTTCCCGCGGCCGATGACTTCACCGGCGACGCGTACCCCCTCGACACCTGCCCGGTCTCGGGCGAGAAGCTCGGCGACGACGCTGTTTCGGTCGTCCTCTCCGGCATGAAGGACAAGAACCTCGACGGCACCCACATGAAGTTCTGCTGCAAGAAGTGCGAAGCGGCCTTCAAGGCGGACCCCGCGAAGTTCATGCCGAAGGTCGACAAGCAGATCATCGAGAAGGCCGGCAACTACCCGCTCGGCACCTGCCTCGTGATGACCGATGAGGGCCTCGACGCGAGTTCGAAGACCGTCGTCTACCACAACCGCGTCTACAAGCTCTGCTGCAAGAAGTGCGTTTCGCGCTTCAACAGCGACCCCACCAAGTACGAGAAGCAGTACGAGGCCGCGGTGATCGCGCGCCAGAAGCCCAACTACAAGGCCACCAAGTGCCCGATCAGCGGCGAGGCGATCGACGCGAACTCGACCGATGTCGTGATCGGCAACATGCTCGTGCGCACCTGCTGCCCGAAGTGCGCGGCGAAGGCAAAGGCCAACCCCGCCGCGACGCGCGCCAAGGTCGTCGCGCTCGCAGGCGCCGAGGGCGGCAAGTCCGACAAGGAGTGACGCGCGGGTTTCCGCGAGCCGCGCGACCAACCCGAATCGAAATGAAGCGGCCCGACGCGTGCGCGTCGGGCCGCTTTCCTTTTTCGTCGCCCCATCCGCGCGTGGCTACTTCTTCAGCCGCGCCACGAACAGCCCGGGCCCCTTGCCATCGATCGCCGGGCGGAGCGGTCGGTAGAGATCGAGCGAAAGCTTCGCCTCGGCCGCCAGCGCCGAGACCGCCTCCTGCGAGAAACCCAGATGCTCGTGCCCCATCGTCGTGCGGTACTCGGCGCGCGCGTGCTCGACCATATCGATGACGACGATCGTGCCGCCCTTCGCGAGCGTCTTCCGGGCCGATGCCAGCACCTTCGCGGGTGCCCGGACATGGTGCAGCACGAGCGAGAGCACGCACGCATCGAACTCCCCCGCCGACGCGGGAAGGTCCTCGAGCACACCGCGCCGAACCTCGACATTCTGGTGCTCGCGAAGGCGACGACGGGCGGCGTCGATCATGGCAGGCTCGCGGTCGATGGCGACGACCTTCCGCACGAACGGCGCGAGTTCCGCAGCGATCTCGCCTGTCCCGCAGCCGAGATCCGCGACGGTCCAATCCGACGGTACGAGCGCCAGCAGCGCGTCGGCCGCGAACCGGTCGCCGAAGAGCCCCTGCCGCAAACCCGTCCACTCGCCGCCGACGCGGCCGAAGAATCCCTTCGGATCATCGCCTCGCGAGGCGATCACCTCGGCGAGCCTCCGGTCGTCGTCGGCGAATCCTGCCTTGCCGCGCAGTGAGCCGCGCAGGAGATCCCAGGCGCTGCGCGCCTCGTCGGCGATCGCATCGCGCGAGAGCCGGTACATCGTCGCGGTCCCCTCGGCACGCTTCGCGACCAGACCCGCCTCGTGGAGCGCCTTCAGATGGCGGCTCATCGTCGACTGCGGCAACTGCAGCGCGAGCGCGAGTTCGCCGACGGCGAGTTCCTCGCGCTCGAGCAACCGAAGCATGCGCGCGCGCTGCGGATCAGCGAGCGCCGCGAAGATGGCGATGACCGGGGAGCCGGCAGGCAACGGGGCGTCGCTCACTGTCCCGGGGGAAGTCCGGTGGTCGGCTCGTAGGCGAGACCGTACTCCGCGATCTTCGCGCGCACCGCGAGCGAGTTCGGAGCGATGGTGTACGCCTGACGCAGACGCCGCGTCGCGAGCTTCGAGTCACCGACATCCTCGGCGATCTCGACGGCCTTGAGGTACGGACGCGCGTCGTTTCCGTCGGACACGAGGATCGCGCCGTTCACCGCGAGCGTCGCGGTGTCGGGGTCGTTCATCTTGAGGCCGTAGTCGGCGAGCAGCATGTAGCTCTCGAGCGAGTTCAGGCCGCTGCCGCGCTGCGTGAGCAGCTGCACGAGCTTCTGCTTCTCACCGAGCATGAAGTAGACCTTCGCGAGCGCCGCCGCGACCTCCTGGCTCGCGGGGTTCGCCGCGTATGCGGTCTCGACATGCGTACGCGCCTCGGCGAGGTTGCCGATCTCAGCGAGGCACACGCCGTAGCGGTACTCGACATCCCAGTCGCCGGGGGCGCGCTCGAGGATCTCGGCGTAGCCTGTCGCGGCCTGCTCGTAGCGGCCGTACATGAACTGGTGGTCGGCCTCCTGCTTCGCCGCGGTCATCGGACGCGGGCCCGCGCAGCCGGCGAGGAACATCATGGGGGCGATTGCGGAAACGAGAACGGCGGGAAGGATACGGCTCATGGCGGTGATGATACGGTCTTGGCGTGAAGACGCACCCGTGATCCACTTCCCGGGTGCTCGCGATTCAGCGGCGCGAGGATAGGCCTCCGATGCGAGATGTGCGAGCCAATTCCGAGGTTTCCGACGATCCCGCACCGGAGTCCGTGCGGGTCGCGGTGATGCTCCACGAGCCCGCGCCTGGACGCGCGGCCCCACCCGCGCACCTCGACCTGTTCGTCGGACCTGTCGATTGCGTCGATCCCGATGCGCGCGTCGCAAGGTCGTGGAGACTGCCCCTCGGGGCCTGGACATCGGAAGGGCCCGTCGCAGGACGATTTGCGGCCGTCGAGACGCCGCCGCATCGCGCCGCCTACCTGTCGATTGCGGCGCCCGTCGAACTCAGCGACGGCCGTGGGAGCGTGACGCCGCTCGCGAGCGGGACGGGAACCGCGCGGGCGGCCAAGGGCGGCGCCGGGGCAGAACCCGGGGGAGAATCCGAGGCAGAACCCCGGGGAAAACCCGAGGAAACACCCGAGGGCGACCAAGCGCTGACGATCGACGCCTTCGGGCACCGAATCGCGCTGGTCCCTCGCGGCGGCGGCAACTGGACCATCGCCATCGCCAAGGAGGGACCATGGATCCTGCCATGATCGGCCTGTCGGTCGAGATCGCCGTCGCGCTCGGCTTCACCCTGTTCGCGCTCCTGTGCGTCGCACTCGTGATCGCCGGCCTGCCCGGCGCGTGGATCATGATCGCCGCGGCGGTGGTGATCGACTTCACCGATCAGTTCTGGCTGCCTCAGGGCGCACCGCTCACCGTCCATCCCATCACGATCGTCGTCGCGATCGCGATCGCCGGCATCGGCGAGCTGCTCGAACTCCTTCTTTCCGCGGCCGGCGCGAAGAAGTTCGGCGCCTCGCGCGCAGGCATGATCGGATCGATCGTCGGCGGCGTCATCGGCGCACTCGGCGGCACGGTGCTCATCCCGATCCCCGTCGTCGGAACGATCATCGGCGCACTCGCAGGCACCGCGATCGGCGCCGTCGTCGGCGAACTCAACAGCGGCCGCAAGTCGCTGCGCGAGACCGCGCGCCCCGCGACGGGCGCCGTCATCGGCCGCGTCCTCGGCACCCTCGCGAAACTCCCCTGCGCCGCCGCGGTCCTGCTGATCCTCGGTGTCGCGGCGTTCGTGCGGTGAGCCGCGACAGCCCCCCAAAAGCGCACGCGCGCCACGGAGAACCGTGGCGCGCGTGGCCTCTTATCAGCGGGGACCGTTTCGTCAGATGGTCGCTTCGGTGACGGCAAGGACCTCCTCGACGGTGGTCTTGCCGGCCTTCACCTTCGCGAAGCCGTCCTCGCGCAGCGTGGTCATGCCACGCTCGACGCACAGGCGGCGGAACTCGACGACATTCGGGCTCGAGGCGATCTTGTCGCGCAGGAAGTCGTCGAGGACGAGAAGTTCATAGAGGCCGAGACGGCCCGAGTAGCCGGTCTGGCGGCACGCGGGGCAGCCGGCGCCGACCTTCATGGTCGGCGAGTCGATCCCGTGCGTGATGAGGAAGTCGCGCATGTCGTCGTCGACCGGACGCTCGGTGACGCACTTCGGGCAGATCTTGCGGACGAGGCGCTGGGCGAGCACGCCGTTGAGCGCCGCACCGACGAGGAACGGCTCGACGCCGATGTTGATCATGCGCGTGATCGAGCTCGGCGCGTCGTTCGTGTGCAGCGTCGAGAGCACCAGGTGGCCGGTGAGCGCGGCCTGGATGGCCGTCGTCGCGGTCTCCTGGTCGCGGATCTCGCCGAGCATCACGACATCGGGGTCCTGACGCAGCAGCGCCTTGAGCGCCTTCGCGAAGGTCATGCCGATCCGCTCGTGGGTCTGGATCTGCGTGATGCCGTTCAGGTTGTACTCGATCGGATCCTCGACCGTCGAGATGTTCATGCGCCGCGTGTCCATCTGGCGGATCGACGAGTACAGCGTCGTCGTCTTGCCGCTTCCGGTCGGACCCGTGACGAGGATGATGCCGTGCGGCTGCTCGATCTGCTTCTTCCAGATCGTCAGCGCATCGTCGGAGAATCCGAGGTCGTTCAGGCTGACGGAGATCGACCGGCTGTCGAGGATACGCATGACGGTCTTCTCGCCCTTCGGCGTCGGGATCGTCGAGACGCGGAGGTCGAGCTTGCGCCCGAGCACCGTCGCGCGGATGCGGCCGTCCTGCGGAAGGCGGCGCTCGGCGATGTCGAGGTTCGCCATGATCTTGATGCGGCTCGTGAGCGACGCATGCAGCTTGCGCGGCGGCGTCAGCATCTCGAACAGCACGCCGTCGATGCGGTAGCGCACCTTGACGACCTTCTCGTCGGGCTCGATGTGGATGTCCGACGCGCCTTCCTTGAGCGCGACCTGGATGATGTGGTTCACATACTTGACGACGGGCGAACTCTCGGCCTCGGCCTCGATGTCGCGCTCGTTGACCTCTTCCTTCTCGATCTCGATCTCGTCCTCGTCCTCGACGCCGGACAGGATCTGCTCGATGTCGACCTCGTCGGACGCCGCGTGCGCGTGCGCCTCGTGCGCCGACTGGATCGCGCCGAGGATGTCGGTCGGGGTCGCGAGCACATTGCGCACGCCGACCACGCCGAGGCGGCGCTTGATCTCGTCGATGAGGAACACATCGTCGGCGTTCGCGGTCGCGATCACCGGGCGCGTGCCCTCCTTGCCGATGGGCAGGACCTGGTTGTTGCGGCAGAAGTCCGCGCCGAGCTTCTGGAAGAGCGCGCGGTCGAAGGCCTCGCCGTTGCGACCGTCGATGGCGACGAACGCCATGCGGGCGCGCTCGGCGACCACGGCCTGCGCGGCGCGCTCGTCGATCCCCTGCTCGCGCAGGATCTCGATGTAGAGCCGGCCGGGAGCCTGCTTCTGCAGGCGCTGCGAGGAGACGATCTGCTGGGGCGACGCGATGCCGCGCGCGACGAGCATCTGCTCGAGCGTCTCGGCACCCGCCGACTCGTCGGGGGACCAGACCTCGGAGAGGTCCTCGTCGGCGTGATGGGCGCGCGGCTGATCCGCGGTCCTGCCGTGCACGGTGTCCGTCTCGTCCTCGGACGAGCCGTCGAAGTGCGTGGAGGCGGCGTCGTCCGCGATGTTCGTCGCCTCGTCCGTCGACTCGTCAGTCGTCGGCGCGCCGTAGAGGGCGTCGTCCGCGACCGCATCGGCTCCGTCATCCGCCGGCTCCTGCGAGACGCCGGCGGGACCCGCCTCGAGCTCCGCGGCGAACGCGGCCTCGATGTCGGGATCCTCGGGCAGCGCCCGCTTCGCCTGCGGCGTCGCCGCGGCGTTCAGCGCCTTGATGCCCGGAACGCGCTCGACCGGCGCGTTCGGATTCGGCGTCGCCAGCTGCTTGAGGATGTCGTCGATGTTGAAGCGGCCCATTCCACGCCTCCCGTCAGTCTCAGGTACCCGACGCTCCACCGATCACGACGCGGAACTTCGCCTCGCGCTGGAGCTCCTCGTTCCATGCGCGAAGGACGATCCCGTCGTTGTGGACCTCGGTGATCGTGAACACCACATTGCTGCCGGTGATCGCGAGGGTCTCGCCCACGCGGAGCACCTGGCCGTTGACATGCGCCATCGAGTTCAGCGGATTGGAACTCACCATGGCCGACTGGACATGCACGCTCGACGCAGCCGCCGAGCACGCGGCGTCCCAGGTCATGCCGCGCGCGGGGCGCGGATCCTCGAACTTCGGAGCCGAGGTCTCGACCTTCACGGCGTTGTTGCCGGGAACGACCTGGAGGACGAGTTCCTCGCCCATCAGGATGAACGGATTCTTCTGCAGCTCCTCGCGCGAGATCTGGAGCTTCATGTAGCCGTCGGCATCGAGGAGGTCGGCCTTCAGATCGACGCCCCCCTTGCCCTCGCGCTCCTTGAGGAAGCTGTCGACGAGCGTGCTCGCCTCGGACGGCGGGATCTCGGCGGCGCCCGCGCGGCCGATCGCACGCATCGAGAAGAGGCTCACCAGCGCGATCGCCGCGACGGAGGTGAAGAGCACCGCTCCGAAGCCGAAGCGCTTGCGGCCGGCCCCTGGCGCGACGGTGATCGCGTCGGTCCCGTCCTCGAACGAGAGCGGCATGGTGCGCGCCTCGTCGTCGCCGGGCAGGTTGCCGGCGTGCTGGTCGGAGTTCGGATTGAGGTTCATCACTTGCCTCCGGAGCTTGCGGCCGCCATCGCGGTCCCGTCGTTGAAGTAGATGCTGAGGGTGAACTCCGCGCGCATCGAGCCGCCGACCATCTCGTCGGTGTTGTCACGCGGGTTCATGCCGAGCTTCGTGATCTTCATCTGATGCACGCGCGTGATGCGCGGCAGCGCCTCGACATCGAGGAGGAACTGGTAGAAGCCGTCGAAGTTGCCCTCGATGACGGTCTTGAGCGGAAGCTCCATCGCCATGCCGGCGGGAACGACCTTCTCGCCCTTCACCGAGCGGACGGCGAGGTTCGACTTCTGCGCCAGCTGCGTCACCTGCTCGAGGATGCGGTCGACGCCCTCGCGGTCGGGAAGCTTCTGGTTGAGGCGCTCGAGCTCCTCCTCGCGCTCCACGATCTCGCGGCCGAGATCGCCGATGCGCGAGGTGAGCCGGCGGAGGTTCTCGAGCCGGACCTGCTTGGCGCTGATCTCGGCGCGGGCCTTCGCGATCTCCTCGTTGCGCGGCTTGAACACGAAGAAGTACGAGGCGATCGGCACGGCGATGAGCACGGCCACGAACGCCAGGTCACGGATGCCACGGGTCTGCGTCGTCATTCCTTCACCTCGTCTTCCTTTGCGGCGGCGGTCTTCGCGCCGGTCTCGTCGGTCTCGGCCGCGGGGTCCTCGCTGGTGAGGGCCGGCGCGATGTCGCCGTCATGCTCCTCGGCCGCGGGGGCCTCGGGCGCGACGGTCATGATCTTGGCACCCTCGAACGCACCGCGATCGATCGGATCGTTCGGGGTGCGGAGGTCCTGCAGTCCTTCCCATCCGCGGACATCCGCGTCGGGCTCGAGCTTCATCGAGATCTTGAACTGGCGGACCTGCATGTTGCGGACATCCTTCTCCTCGCTGACCTCGAGACGGATGCCCGAGAGGAAGGGAAGGCGCGCGAGCGCACCCATCCAGCGGCTCACATCGAGGTCGTCGGGGGCGACGCCGGTCACCAGGATGTTGACGCGACGGCGGACGGGCTCGGGCTTCGCCGGAGCCTCGGGCTCGGGAGCCTTCGTCATGCGGCGCGAGCGCGCGGCGTCCTTCGCCTGCGTCGCGGTCTGGCGCTGGCTGCGGATCTCCTCGCTCTTCATCTCGAAGTCGAGGAGCGAGAGGTCCGACGGCATCGTGTTCACGAGGCACGCGAGAAGCACCGAGCGCGGAACCGGCTCGATGAGGCCGCGCGCGAGCTCGGCCTTCTCGACCATCTGCGCGCGCATCGCCTCGAGACGCTTCATCTCGGCGATCTCCTTCGCGGCCTTCTCGGTCTCGTCGTTGACGGAGACCTGCGCCGCGCGCACCGACGCCCACTGGCGGTTGGTGACCAGGAACGCCGAGAAGACGGCGCCCATCACGATCACGAACAGGGCGAGGGCGAAGATGCCGCTGCGCCGTTCGCGGGCGTCGCGCACATAGTCCTCGGGAAGGAAGCTCTTCTTGCTTGGCATGGTGTTCCTCGTGTGTCTGAGGTCGTTGATTGCGTTTCGATGAGAGCGTTTCGTCTTGCGTCAGAGATCGGTGGGCGAGCTGGCGAGGCCGCATGCGGTCGCCCAGCCCGGATGGGGCAACTGCGGATCGGGCAGGCCCTTCGGGGCCTTGCCGTTCATGAGGAACCGCGCCATGGGATCGCCGACCTTCGCGGGAAGGCGGAGCCCCGACGCGAGGGACTGGCAGAGACCGGTGTCGCGCGCCTCGCCACCGAGGAACACGACGCGGTCGATGCGACGGTCGCGGAAGAGCGCGCCGTGGTAGCGCATGCACATCGAGAGTTCGTCGGAGAGGCTCTCGACGGTGTCGCGCACGGCGTCGGTCATACCCGAGGGACCGTCGGCAGCAACGGTGTGTCCGAGCGCGGGTGCAGCGCCGGCGCCGCGGCGGTCCGCGGCGGTGACGGTGACGGCGTCCTCGGCCTCGATCTTCGCGGTCGCGGCGCGCAGGATCGCCATGCCGCCCTCCATCGCGCTCGGCGCGTGGGCCGTGGCGGCGGGAGCGGGCATGCCGATGCGGATCGGCTTCAGTCCCTCGGAGAGGCGCGCGGCGCGGGCCTCGCCGACGGTGCAGCGCCGGACCTCGGCGAG
>JBEAQW010000326.1:0-9081 GCA_041163725.1 Planctomycetota bacterium | reverse complement strand
GCTGGCGGCTGGCGAGGGCTGCACTCGAGTCGCCGATCGCGGGCGACGACCGCGGCGCGGATTTCGTCACCCGAACACTACCACGCTGACCGTTGGTGCCGAAGCGCTCGCGCGCCGGCGTTCCCGCGCCCCGGGCGCCCTTCGACGAGTCGCCTCCGCGGGCGATCACGCGCGGCGGCTTCGCTCCCGCCGACGAACCACGCCCGGACGAAGCGCCGCCTCTCGCCACGACGGGCGGAGTGGTGCCCTTCCTCGTGATCGCCGGGGTCGTCGCGCGGACGGACTTGCCCGCACCGCCTGCGGATCCCGCCTTCGCGGCTTCCGCGTTCGCCTGGGCCTTCTTCGCGATCGCGGCGATCACAGCGTTGAGCACGATGACGGCGATGATCCAGAGGATCGGCTTCATGGCTCCATCCTATCCGCTCCGCCGGGACGCGTCGGCGCGTCCAGCCTCGGGACGAACCACTTGACCCCATCGCCCTCGACTTCGACGAGCCCGAGGCCGTAGGCCCGCTCGAGGACGGGCCCCGCGAGCGCGTCGTCGATTCGCCCCTGCGCGACCACCTCGCCCGCGCGCAGCACGACCGCGTGCGTGGCGAGCGCGCGCGAGAGTCCCGGATCGTGGAGCGAGACGAGCACCGCGCCCTTCGCGGCACGCGCGCGCAGCACGCCGACGAGTCGCGCGACCTCGGCGGGGTCGATGCTTGCGAAGGGCTCGTCGAGCACGAGCACGCCACCCGCGTCGAGCTGCGCGAGCGCGCGGGCGATCGCGACGCGCTGCCGCTCGCCGCCGGAAAGCGCGTGGTAGTCGAGGTGTGCGCGCGCGGAGAGACCGACCTCCGCGATCGCGCGTTCGACGGCGGCATGATCGGTGCCGACGGCGTAGCGCCCGAGTGCGACGATGTCGCGCGCCGTGAACGCAGCCGACACATCCGCGCGCTGCGGAACGAATGCGCGCTGCGCCGGAAGCGACCGCGCTGGATCGGCGAAGCGCGCACGCCCGCGGACAAGCCCTCGCTCGACACCCGCGATCGCGCGGAGCAGCGAGCTCTTGCCCGAGCCGTTCGGACCGACGACCGCCCAGATCTCGCCGCGACGCACCTCGAGCGAGACACCCGCGACGGCGCGCACGGCGCCGTGCGCAACGGAAAGCCCATCGACCTCGAGCAGCAACGATCCGTCGGAGGAAACCGTCATGACGCCCACCTTCCCCGCCGGAGCAGCCAGAGAAACGCGGGGCCACCGACGATCGCGGTGACGACGCCGACGGGGAGGCGACCTGTGCCGAGGTCGATGGCCTGCCGCACGAGGTCCGCACCCACGAGGAGCGCAGCGCCCGCGATCGCGGATGCCGGCACGAGCGCGCGGTGATGCGATCCCACGAGCCTCCGCGCCGCGTGCGGTCCGATCAGCCCGATGAAACCGATCGGTCCCGCGTAGGCGACCGCGATCGCAGCGAGCAGACCGCCTACGACGAACAGTTCGAAGCGAAGGCGCGCGAGGTCGACGCCAGAGGACGCGGCCTCTTCGTCCGAGAGGCACGCGACATCGAGCGCGCGCGCGCGCGCGGCGAGGAGGGTTGCGCCAACAGCCACCGATGAGGCGAGCGTCAGCATCGCCGCACGCGACGGAAGTTCCGGCAACCGCCCCGCCATCCACGACAGGAGATCGCCGCGCATCCCGAAGGGCACGAGTTGCTCGACGAGCATCGAGCCCGCGCTCAGGATCGCACCCGCGACGACGCCCGTCAGCACGAGCGTGGTCGGATCACCTCCGCGACGCGCGCCTCCGAGCCATCCGACGAGCACGATCGCGGCGAGGGCGCCCGCAGAAGCACCCACCACTTCACCCCCGAAGCGGGCGGCGGGAAGTCCAAGCGCAAGCGGGAGCGCCAGCGCGAGCGTGACCCCGAAACCTGCGCCGCTCGAGACGCCGAGGATGAACGGCGATGCCAGCGGATTGCGCAGGAGCCCCTGGAGCGCGAGGCCCGAGAGCGAGAGCGCCGCACCGAGAAGCGCCGCACTTGCGACCGCGGTGAGGCGAAGCTCGAGGATCGCGCCCGACGCGAAGCCGAGCGAGAGGCCGCCGCCGTCTCCACCCGCCGGACCGATCGCAAGCCGAAGGAGCGCTGCACCCGCGAGGAACACGCAGAGCACGGCGAGCCCGCGAGCGTGCGGTCGCCGCGATTCCCTCGCGCTCGCCACGCCGCCGCTCACCGCTCGCCCCCTTCGCCCGCGACGAGTTCCGCAAGCCGCGCGCGGCCGCGCAACGCGGCGAGGCTCGGCGTCAGCAGTTCGGGCAGCGTCGCGCCGACGATCGCGGGAGGTGCGCCGCGCCACGGCAGCACCTCGATCACATTCGCGATCGAGAGCGCCGCTTCATCCGATGCACCGAGCGCGACGATGCGGTCGACCCCGAGCGCGAGGATCGACTCGACCGGAAGCTCGACCCAGCCATCGCGCGGGACCGCGTTGGCGCCCCCGCTGCTCACGAGGAGTTCATCGAGGTAGTTCCCGCGACCGACGAAGAGGAAGGGATCCGCGGAGAGCGCGATCGCGATGCGTGGACGGCCACCCGATCCGTCCGCCCCCGCCGCCGCCACGCCCGCCTCGATCGTCGCGAGCACCTCGCGCGCGGACGCGAGCCGGCCACGGAGCGCCTCGTCGGCGCGCTCCGCGAAGACCTCCGCCACATCGTCGACGAGCGCGGCGAGGTCCCGCATCCCATCGAGCCGCCGCTCGACGAGCGCGATGCCGCGGTCCGCGCACAGTTCCCGCAGCGATGGATCCACGCCAGCCACGGGAGGCTGGACGAAGAGCACATCGGGCGCGGCGATCGCAAGGCGCTCCGCGTCGAAGCTGCGCAGATCCCCCACCACGGGAAGCGCGCGGTCGACGGCGGTGCAGAAGCCGCTTCGACCGACGACATGATCGGCGAGCCCGAGTTCGACGAGCGAATCCGTGACCGCCGGACTCATCGAGGCGATCCTCGGCGCAGGCGCGTCGGGGCGGGACACCGCTGGCGCCGTCGCACCGCGGCCGAACAGCAGCCAGATCAGAACCACGGTGAGCAGCAGTCCCGCCATCTGCTGCACGGGCGCCGCGCGCCGCTTGCCGGCGGGCTTGTCGAGCTCGGCCCTGTACTCCTCGCCGATCATCGCAGGAGCGCGATCACGAGGATGACGGCGAGCACGACGATGACGATGCGGTTCGTACGGTCTCCGCGATCGACACGGGCTCGCCGCTCGTCGATCTCGCGCACGAGTTCCGTGGATCGGTCGGCTGCGGCGACGAGACGCACGACCGCATCCTCGAGCGTCTTCATCTGCGCATCGAGCGAGGCGACGACACGGCCCTGCCGGTCGAGTTCGCTGCGCGAGAGCGCGATGATCTCCGTCTGCGCACGCGCCTGCTGCTCGAGACGCTCGATGCGGTTGTCGACGAGGTCGAGCCGGTCCGCGGCACCCGTCATCGTGCGCCCGAGCGAATGGACGAAGGTCTCGAGCTGCGCGCGCATCTCGGGCATCGCCTCGACGCGCGCGGACAACCGCGCGAGCTCGCCACGCATCTCGTCGACGGTCCGGATGTGCCCTTCGCGCACCGACGCGACGAGCGCCTTCATCTCCTCCGCGGTCGCCTTCGCGTCGGCGGCGTGCTGCACGGCGCTGCGCAAGGCATCGACTTCCGGCTGGGGCGCTGCGCCGATGAGGTTGCGGATGGTGGAGGCGAGGCCCATGGTGCTTCGTTCAACGAGGCGCGGAGTGAGGCTGTCGATGCAGTGCGGTGCGCACGGATGCCCGCCACCGCCGGGGGTCACTGTAGCAGCCGACCGTGCGCGTCATGAGACGAGCTGGGTCGCCACGAGGCGCTGGTAGAGCTCGCAGCGCCCGAGGAGTTCGGCGTGGGTCCCGATGTCGAGGACGGCACCGTCCTCCATGACCACGATCCGGTCCGCGCTGCGCACGGTCGAGAGGCGGTGGGCGATCGCGATCAGCGTCCGGCCCCGGCGGAACTCGTCGATGGCCGCGGCGATCTGCGACTCGCTCTCCGCGTCGATCTGGCTGGTCGCCTCGTCGAGGATCAGGAGCGACGGTTCGCGCACGAGGGCGCGCGCGATCGCGAGACGCTGGCGCTGCCCACCCGAAAGCCCGCTCCCGCCCTCGCCGAGCTCCGACTCGATCCCCTTGGGGAGCCTCGCGACGAAGTGCGCGGCGTGGGCGAGTCCGAGCGCGCGGTCGATCGCCGCACGCGCCTCGGGCACGGGGATCGGATCGAGCCCGAGCAGGATGTTCTCGCGGATCGTGCCGCGCACGAGGAGTGGATCCTGCGGCACGACGCCGATCTGGCGGCGCAGCGAGGTGAGGCTCGCGCCCTGGATGTCGATTCCGTCGACGCGGACGGTGCCCTCGCTCGGATCGAACAACCGCGTCAGGAGGCTCGCGAGCGTCGTCTTGCCGCAGCCGTTCGGGCCGACGATCGCGACGAACTCACCGTGTCGGATGCGCAGCGACACGCCTCGCACCGCATCGCGCTCGGCGCCCTCGTAGCGGAAGCGCACGGCGTCGAACTCGATCGAGCGCGAGAGACGGGGAAGCGGCGGAAGGTCGCGCTCGCGCAGCCCCTCCGCGGGAATCGCCAGGATGTCGCGCAGACGCTCGGCAGGCGCGCTCGACGCCTGGATGTCGTTGAGGAGCCCCGTGAGCGGACGGAAGCTGCCGCCCGCCACACCGAGCGAGCCGAGCGTCAGCACGAAGCGGTCGAACCCCATGCGGCCCGCGATGATCTCGTGCGCCGCGAGCAGCGCAAGGCCTGCGATCACGAACACGGCGAGCGCCTCGACGAGCGGCGCGGAGATCGCGCGCGCGAGCCGAGCCCGCCGATCCTCGTGCACGACCCTCCGGTTCGCGCGGCCGAAGCGCTTGCGCGCCTCCCGCTCCGCGGTTGCGGTCTTGATGCCGCGAAGCCCCTGCATCGCCTCGTTCGAGACGCGCAGGAGATCCTCGTAGGCCATCAGCGTGTTCCGGCTTCCGCGACGGATGCGCTTGCCGAACTTCCGCAGCACCCACGCGATCACGGGAGCGACGACGACCGCGGCGATCGTGAGCCGCCAGTCGAACCACACCGCCGCCGCGAACGCCGCGATGCCCTTCGTGAGTTGCGCGAGCGCCTTCGAGGTCAGCGCGCTGAAACCGCGCTCGAGCTCGGCGGAGTCGCGGGTGATGCGCGACACGATCTCGGTCGGTCCGCGGCGCAGCACGGTGCCGAGAGGAAGCCGCAGCGCGTGCCGGAAGGCCTCGAGGCGGATCTCCGCGATCGTGACCATGGACAGCGTGAGCGAGCAGTACTGGTGCAGGAAGTTCGCGACCGCGCCGAACAGCGTCAGTGCGCAGAGGCAGCCGAGGATGAGCGCCACGCCCTCGAGACGACCCTCGGGAAGCATCGGGACGATCCACGCAGGCACGATCGCCGCCGCCCAGCCGTGCTCGGCGAGGGCGCGCTCGACCACCGTGCGCAGGCTCGCATCGGGGCCGTCGTCGAGGATGAGCCGCATCACCGGCCCGAGCGAGACGAGTCCCGCCGCAAGACCGCCGGCCGAGATCACCGAGAACACGATCGTTCCCGCGGCGAGCCTTCGCCGTCGCAGCATGCGGGACGCGTAGTGCCAGAACGAGGCGTTCTTCATCTCGGCGGATTCTCGCAGGTCAGCGCGCGGATTGCATCCCAGTAGCCGGGCCAGCTCTTGCCGACGCAACCGGGGTTTCTGATCGACACGCCGGGCCGCGCGAGTCCAAGAACCGCGAAGGCCATGGCGATGCGGTGATCGTTCACGGTGTCGATCGCCGCGGGCCGCGTGCGCTCGGGGAGCGGATGCACGGTCGCCCAGTCCGGGCCCGTTTCGACCCGACCTCCGAGCGCGCGAAGGCCGGTCGCCACCGCATCGATGCGATCGGACTCCTTCACGCGCAGTGTCCCGAGCCCGGTGAAGCGGCTCGGTCGATCGGCGCAGGCGGCGGCGACCATCGCCATGACGGACGCGTCGGGTGCGCGCGCGTAGTCGCGATCGCCGCCGTGGAACGACGAGGAACCCGCGACGATCGTCGCCGGCTGCAACCGCGCGTTCGACGCGTCCTCCGTCGGAACCGACTCGCGGACCTCCGCCCCGTGCAGCGCGAGATCCTCGAGGAACCATGCATCGGGCTGCATGCTCCGGCGCGGCAGCCCCTCGAGCCGGACGCGGCTCCCCGTGATCGCCGCCAGCGCCGCCGGGTACACGGCGCTCGATGCATCGGGCTCGATCCATCGCACGCCACCCGCGATCCGCTGCGGCGCGATTCGGACCATGCGAAGCCCCGCGCCCGCGGACGCTGCATGCACCGGCGTCGGACCGTACGCGACCTCGGCATCGATGCCCGCATCCGCAAGCGCTGCGAGCGAAAGCTGGATGTACGACGCACTCGTCGGCTCGGCTGCGAAGCGCACCTCGACGCCGCGCTCGAGCCGCGGCGCAACGAGCAGCAGCGCACTGACGAACTGGCTCGACGCCGTGCGACCGACCTCGATGGTGCCGCCGCGCATCGATCCTCCGTGCACCCGCACGGGAAGGCGCCCTTCGGCCTCGATGTACTCGATGCGTGCGCCGAGGGCGCGCAGCATGTCGATGCCTTCCGCGACCGGGCGCTCTCGCATGCGCGCGCTGCCGTCGATCGTCCAGACGCCGGACGGCTGCGCGGCCGCGAAGGCGATCATGAATCGCGTGGGCGTGCCTCCATCGCCGAGGTTGACCGACCCCACCTCGGGCAACGCCGACCGGCCGAGCAGGGTCGCGTCACCCTCGCGCCGGCTGGTCACGCCGAACGCGGCGAGCGCGGTCGACAAGCGGTCGCAATCGTCGCAAGCGAGAAGGCCGTTCAGGGTCACCTCGCCCTCGGCGAGGGCCGCGAGCACGAGGTGTCGGTTCGAGATGCTCTTCGATCCCGGCACGCGGATCACGCCATCGAACGGCCTTGAGAGAGGCTCGATCGGCAGCGGATCGGCGAGGACCGAATCACCCCTCAACCCGGCTCCCGCCGGAAGACCGCGACGACATCCTCGACAGGAATCACGAACAGGCGGTTGTCGCCCTCGAAATCCACGGGGATGGCGTGCTTCGGATTGAAGAGCACGCGGTCGTACTGCCGGATCGGGTAGTTCTCGTCGCGCTCGACCTCGGCGCTCACCGTGACGATGCGACCGGTGATCGTGGGGATCTCGATCTTGTCGGGAAGGTGCAGACCCACCTTGGTGATCTTCTTGTCCTCGTCCTTGCGGATGAGGACACGCTTCCCGATGGGCTCGACCACCTCGAGTGCTTGCTTGCTTCGCTGCATGCGGTCACCTGCGTCCGGCATGCCGCGATGATAGCCGCAGCCGCGCCGCCCTTGCGCTACCCTTTCCGCCATGCATCCGCAGCTCACCGACCTCATCCGCGATGTCCCCGACTTCCCGAAGCCGGGGATCGTGTTCAAGGATGTCACGCCGCTGCTCGCCGACCCCGCGGGCCTCGCGCTCGCGGTCGAGCTCATGGCCAATCCCTTCCGCAACGAGCGGATCGATGTGGTCGTCGGCCCCGAGAGCCGCGGATTCATCTTCGGCACGGCGGTGGCCACGGCGCTCAGTGCGGGATTCGTGCCCGTGCGCAAGCCGGGCAAGCTCCCCTACCGCACGCGCGAGATCGAGTACGCGCTCGAGTACGGAACCGATCGCCTGCATGTGCATGTCGATGCGGTGCAGCCCGGCATGCGCGTGCTCATCGTCGACGACCTGCTCGCGACGGGCGGCACGCTCGCGGCGACGGCGCGGCTCCTCGGCAGGGAAGGCCTCGGCGCGGAGATCGTCGGAGCCAGCCTGCTCATCGAACTCTCGTTCCTCGAGGGCCGCAAGGTCCTCGGTGGACTGCGCACCGAGTCCGTGATCCGCTACTGACCGCCTCCGGAGAGCGCGTCACGCGACGATGGAATCACCTGCGGAGGCGGCGTGATGCCCGAGCTCCCGCGCGTCAGCACGACGACGAGCGTCGCCAGACCACCGAACACGAGCAGCGCGAGCACGGCGATGGCGATCGCCTTGCCCGCCGTGGCGGAGCGATTCTCGGGCGCGAAGTCGGGGCGTCCTGACGCGTTCATGGCGCGGAAAGCGTAGCAGCGGCGGCCCGCTTGAGCGAAGCGCGGCCCAAGCCCTAGAATCGGCCCCATGACCACTCTCAGCCAGTCCTCCGGAGTCTCGACCGCGACCGATCCGCTCCAGCTGATCGATGTCGACCATGTGCGCTTCTATGTCGGCAACGCCAAGCAGTCGGCGTTCTTCTACGCGAGCGCCTTCGGCTTCCAGGTCGAGCAGATCGCGGACCTCACCACGGGCAGCCGCGACCGCGCGATGTACCTGCTCACGCAGGGCAACATCCGCATCCTTCTCGAGAGCTCGCTTTCGAAGGACGGCATCGCGGCGCAGGAGGCCCTTCGCTACGGCGACGGCGTGAAGGATGTCGCGCTCACCGTGTTCGACGCCGAGAAGGCGTGGAAGCAGGCGATCAAGAACGGCGGCCAGAGCGCATACGAGCCGGTGACCTACTCCGACGAGCACGGCTCGGTCACGATGGCGGGCATCCAGACCTACGGCCGCGCGATCCACTCGTTCGTCTCGCGCACCGGCGCGTACAGCCTGCCGAACCTCAAGAACGGCGGACTCTTCCAGCCCGGCTTCCGCAAGATCGAGAACTTCGCGCTCAACGCCTACAACAAGGCGAATCCCTGCGGCCTCAAGTATGTCGACCACTGCGTCGGCAATGTCGAGGAGGGGAAGATGAACCACTGGGTGAAGTGGTACGAGCAGGTCCTCGGCTTCGCCATGTTCAAGCACTTCGACGACAAGGACATCGGCACCGACTACTCGGCGCTCATGTCGAAGGTCATGGCGAGCGGCAACCACCTCATCAAGATGCCGATCAACGAGCCCGCCGAGGGCAAGAAGAAGAGCCAGATCCAGGAGTACCTCGACTGGCACGACAACACGCCGGGCGTGCAGCACCTCGCGCTGCGCACCGACG
>JBEAQW010000325.1:0-2849 GCA_041163725.1 Planctomycetota bacterium | reverse complement strand
CGCCGCACCGCACGCCACCGGAAGCGACGGCGCGCCGAAGGACGCGATCCATGACCGCATCGTCGGAGGCCGCGCCGATGCGGTGAACGAGCACGCGCGCGGGACGAAGGCCGCGGCGTGGCAGCGCGTCGAGCTCGAACCGGGCGAGCGCTTCGTGCTCGATCTGGTGCTCTGCCCCGAATCGAGCGACTTCATGCCGTCGGACGCCGCGGCGCTCTTCACGCAGCGCGAATACGAGGCCGACGAGTTCTACTCGGTCATCCACCGCGGCCTGCCCTCGAAGGAGGCGCGCCGCGTGCAGCGCCAGGCCTACGCGGGACTGCTGCTGTCGAAGCAGTACTACGACTTCGATGTGCGCAGGTGGCTCGACGGCGATCCCGGCCAGCCGGCCCCGCCCGCGGGACGGGAAGCGGGCCGCAACGCATCGTGGCGACATCTCGCGGCGTCGAGCGTGCTCTCCATGCCCGACACCTGGGAGTACCCGTGGTTCGCCGCCTGGGACCACGCGTTCCACTGCGTCGCGATCGCGAATGTCGACAGCGAGTTCGCGAAGGGCCAGCTCTCGAAGCTGCTCACCGACCACTACATGCATCCGTCGGGCGAGCTGCCCGCGTACGAGTGGAACTTCAGCGATGTCAATCCGCCCATCCACGCGTGGGCATGCTGGCGCGTGTTCCAGATGGACCGCGCCCGGCACGGCGAGGCCGATCACGACTTCCTCGCGGCCGCGTTCAGCCGCCTGCTGCTCAACTTCACCTGGTGGGTCAACCGCAAGGACGCGTACGGGCACAACATCTTCGAGGGCGGCTTCCTCGGACTCGACAATGTCGGCGTCTTCGACCGCTCGCAGCCCATGCCCGGCGGCGGCCGGCTGCAGCAGGCCGACGGCACGAGCTGGATGGCGATGTTCGCGCTCACGATGATGCGCATCGCGATCGAGCTCGCGCACGAGCGCCCGTTCTATCAGGACATGGCGGCGAAGTTCTTCGAGCACTTCCTCCAGATCGCGGAGGCGATGACGAAGATGGGCGGCAAGGGCGTCGGCCTGTGGAACGAGGCGGACGGGTTCTACTACGACATGCTCCACTTCCCCGACGGCCGCGTCGAGCCGGTGAAGGTGCTGTCGATCGTCGGGCTCATCCCGCTCTTCGCCGTCGAGACGATCGAACCCGAAGTGCTCGAGCGGCTGCCCGTGTTCCGCGAGCGGCTCGAGTGGTTCCTCCGCGAGCGTCCCGAGATGGCTGCGCTCGTCTCGCGCTGGAACGAGCCGGGCCGCGGCGAGCGGCGACTGCTGTCGCTCCTGCGCGGGCACCGCATGAAGTGCCTGCTGCGCAGGGCGCTCGACGAGCGCCACTTCCTCTCGCCGTTCGGCGTGCGGAGCCTGTCGCGAAGTCTTGCGGACGAACCGTACTCGCTCTGGATCGACGGGAAGCCCTACACCGTGCGCTACGAGCCGGCCGAGAGCCGGACGGGGCTCTTCGGAGGCAACTCGAACTGGCGCGGGCCGATCTGGATGCCGATGAACTTCCTCCTCGTCGAGAGCCTCCAGAAGTTCCACCATTACTACGGCGACGACTTCCGCATCGAGTGCCCGGTTGGAAGCGGACGGAAGGCGACGCTCCTCGAGGCAGCCGACGAGATCATGCGGCGGAACGCACGGCTGTTCCTTCCCGACGAGACGGGCGTGCGTCCGAGCCTGTCCATGCACCCGCTCTACTCGAAGGATCCGACCATCTCGGGGCTCGTGAACTTCTACGAGTACTTCGACGGCGACACCGGGCGCGGTTGCGGTGCATCGCACCAGACCGGCTGGACCGCGTGCATCGCGAAGATGCTCACGCCGCGCATCCACCGGCATGCGGAGCAGCTGGCGTGAGCGACCCAACCGGCGAGGCGCACGGAAACTGGGGCCCCTACTCGGACACGATCCTGCGCATCGCGTGCGGCACGCGGACGATCGAAGTGGATCTCGCGACGGGGCCCGACGCATCGGCACTCGACTGGCTCGCGAAAGCCATCGCGGAGCGCTTTGCGATCGTGACCGCGTTCAATCCGTGCTTCCTCGCGCGAGGAACTGCGACGGCCGAGGAGAATGCATCCGCGCACGCGCGGCTGGCCGACGCGTTGCGCGGGCTCGGTGTCCGCTTCATCGAAGCGGACGGAGTCGCGCGAGCCGATCCGCAGCATGTCGAGTCGGGCTTCGCGATCGCATGCGGCGTCGAGGTCGCGCGTGAACTCGCCGTGCGCTTCGGGCAGGACGCGTTCTTCTGGTTCGATGGACGGGAGTTCTGGATCGAACCAGCGACCGTTGCGGGCGCGGGTGCGGTGCGCGTCTCGGACGCCCGCGGCTGACGATGCGAATGGGGACAGGCGAATCGTGACAGAGCCGACTTCGGCTAGACTCCCGCCTCGCCGGTGGGGTGGCCGAGCGGTTGAAGGTACCGGTCTTGAAAACCGGCAGACCCGATAGGGTCTCGAGGGTTCGAATCCCTCCCCCACCGCTTTTCGGGGTCCGTTGCGAGGCTTCGCCTCGCACGGACCCCTCAACGCGGTGGGGTGTCCCAGGCGCTGCGCGCCTGGGACTGCGTGACGCTTCGCGTCCCGCGAGGTCTTGCGCGTCGGCTTCGCCGGCGTCGAATCCACCCTCGCCTCGTATCGCGTCCATCGACGCTTCGCCTCGCATCGATTCCAACGAGGCTTCGCCTCGCACGGACCCCTCGACGCCGCGGGAACGCGCAGTCCTTGCCGTCGACCGAGAACTCGGCCGCGGCCGTCAGATTCGCTACAGACGGCCCTTCCGGGAGCCGATACGCCCCCCATGCGCATCTCGACCATCGCCCTCGTCGCCC
>JBEAQW010000324.1:0-5869 GCA_041163725.1 Planctomycetota bacterium | reverse complement strand
TTCCTCGCTGCGGTCGCGCTGCTGCTCGCGTTCGACCTCACGGTCATGGAGCGCCTGACGCGCATGACCGAGAACGCGCCCGACGCGGCGAAGCGCCGCTTCCGCGTCTCGCTCACCTGGACGCTCATCTGCGTCGGCGCGGCCATCGCGGCCGCCTACGCATTCAAGGACTTCGCCCTCGCCGAACTCACGCGCAACCCCGCCCTGCTCGCCGCGAGCGAGGGCCGCTACGCCGAACTCACGCCCGCCGAGGCGTCGAGCACCTTCTTCTACGAGTTCCTCACGGGCTACCTCGTCGAGCTGTCGCTGTCGGTCGACAACCTGTTCGTCTTCCTCGTGATCTTCCGCTACTTCGGGCTCGACCACGAGAAGCAGCACCGCGTGCTCTTCTGGGGCATCGTGGGTGCGGTCGTGTTCCGTGCGCTCTTCATCGGGGTGGGCACGGCGCTCGTCCAGTACCAGTGGGTGCTTATCGCCATGGGCATCTTCCTCATCGGCACGGGCGTCAAGCTCCTGATCGCCGAGGACAAGAAGCTCGAGCCCGAGCGGAACCCGTTCATCAGGGTGCTCTCGAAGCTGCTTCCCGTCTCGCCGCGCTTCGACGGCGCACGCTTTCTCACGCGCATCGACGGACGCCTCGCGGCGACGCCGCTGCTCGTGACGCTCGTCGTCGTCGAGACCACCGACATCGCCTTCGCCGTCGATTCGGTCCCGGCCGTGCTCGCCATCACGCAGGAGCCGCTCGTCGCCTTCGCGTCGAACATCTGCGCAATCCTCGGGCTGCGCGCGATGTTCTTCGTGGTCGCCGAGGCAATGCAGAAGTTCCACCTGCTCAAGTACGGTCTCGGACTCGTACTGATCTGGGTGGGTCTCAAGATGACCGTGCTGCCCCACTTCTTCGGCGGGCATGTCCCGGTCGCGCTCTCGCTCGGCGTCATCGTCGCGCTGATCGGGGGGACGATGGCGCTCTCGTTCATCATCCCGCCGCGCGCGGATCAGGACACGAAGGCGGAAGGAGACGCCGAGGAAGGAAGCGGACCAACCCATGAATGAGCTCTGGCACGAATTCCTCCGACTGTTCACCGAGCTCGACGCCGCGCTCGCCGAGATGATCGCGCGTCACGGCGCATGGACCTACGCGATCCTCTTCGCGATCGTGTTCGCCGAGACCGGGCTCGTCGTCACCCCGTTCCTCCCCGGCGACTCGCTCCTGTTCGCGGCGGGCGCGCTGGCGGCGCAGGGCGGACTCAGCGTGCCGCTCATGATGGTGCTGCTGTTCATCGCGGCCGTGCTCGGCGACGCGGTGAACTACCACATCGGCAAGGCGATCGGGCCGCCGGCCTTCTCGGGACGCTTCCGATTCCTCAAGCGCAGCCACCTCGAGAAGACGCAGCGCTTCTTCGAGAAGCATGGCGGCAAGGCGATCATCTACGCGCGCTTCGTTCCGATCGTGCGCACCTTCGCCCCGTTCGTGGCGGGCGTCGGCACCATGAGCTACGGGCGCTTCCTCGCCTACAACCTGATCGGCGCGTTCATCTGGGTGGTCGGCTTCGTCGGCGCGGGCGCCGTGTTCGGCAACATTCCCTGGGTGAAGGGCAACTTCTCCAAGGTCATCCTCGGCATCATCGTCGTGAGCGTGCTTCCGATCGCATGGGAGGCGCTGCAGGCCTGGCGCGCGGCGCGGCGCGAAGGGGCGAAGGAGTAGCCGATGTTCCGGTTCGCGATCAAGATGCTCTTCGGCGACAGCGCGAAGTTCTACGGGATCCTGCTCGGACTCGGCTTCGCGTCGCTGCTGATCGCGCAGCAGGCATCGATCTTCGTAGGACTGATGAGCCGCACCTTCGCGTTCATCGGCGAGGTCGGGCATGTCGATCTCTGGGTGTTCGATCCGACGCAGTCCTATGTCGACGAGCCGAAGCCGTTGCGCTCGACGGCGCTCTCGCGCGTGCGCGGCGTGACCGGGGTGGCGTGGGCCGCGCCGATGTACAAGGGCCTGCTCGTCGCGACGCTGCCCGACGGGTCGCGCAAGGTCTGCGATGTGGTCGGCATCGACGACGACACCCTCGCGGGCGCGCCCGCCGAGGTGGTCGCCGGATCGATCGCCGATCTGCGCATGCCCGACGCGGTGATGGTCGAGGTGGGCTCGAGCCAGCAGCAGCTGCGGTTCCCCGCCGACCTCGCACCGGGCGCCGTTCCCGCGCCGGGTCAGGTGTTCGATCCGAAGGGACCGACGCGTGCGGTCGAGATCGGCGACATCATCGAGCTCAACGAGCGGCGCGCGCGCGTGGTCGGACTCGTGAAGTGCGCGGAGACCTTCGTGGCGGCGCCGACCGTCTACACCGTCTACTCGCGCGCGGTCACCTACGCGCCCCCGTCGCGGCGGGTGATGAGCACCGTGCTCGTCGGCGCGAACGAGGGCGTGGCGCCGGACGCGCTCGCGGCGCGCATCGAGGAGGAGACGGGCCTCGCCGCGATGCAGCCGTGGGACTACTCCATGCGCACGCTCGGATACTGGATGCGCGAGACGGGCATCCCCATCAACTTCGGCATCGCGATCGCGCTCGGCTTCTTCGTCGGCATCGCGATCGCGGGGCAGATGTTCTACAACTTCACGCTCGACAACCTGCGGTACTTCGGTGCGTTCAAGGCGATGGGCGCGTCGAGCCGCCTGCTGCTCGGCATGGTCGCGCTGCAGGCGCTCGTCGCGGGCGTGCTCGGACTCGGACTCGGACTCGGCGCGGTCAGCGCGTTCGGCCTGAACGCCGCGGGCGGCAAGCTCGCATTCAAGATGCTCTGGCAGATCCCGCTCATCGCGGCGGGCGCGGTGCTCGTGATCTGCGTGCTCGCGAGCATGATCAGCATGTGGAAGGTCGTGCGGCTCGACCCCGCCGATGTGTTCAAGGGAGCATGACGGTGAACGCCCAGGCCGCCACCAACCTCGCGATCCGGCTGCGGAAGGTCGAGAAGACCTTCGGCAAGGGCGAGAGCGCCGTGCGCGCGCTGCGCGGCGTCGACCTCGATGTGCCGGCGGGCGAACTCACCATGCTCGTCGGGCCGTCGGGCTGCGGAAAGACCACGCTCATCTCGATCCTCGCGGGTCTCCTCTCGCGCGACAGGGGCGAGCTCGAGGTGTTCGGGCAGGACCTCAACGCGCTGCGCCGCGATCGGCTGAGCGCGTGGCGCCGCGACAATGTCGGCTTCATCTTTCAGCAGTTCAACCTCGTGCCGCAGCTGTCGGTCGCCGAGAATGTCTCGGTGCCGCTCGTCCTGAAGGGCGAGTCGGTGGGCGCGGCGGTCAAGCGCGCCGACGAACTGCTCGCGACGCTCGGTCTCGAGGGACGGGGCAGGAGCGCGCCGCTCAAGCTCTCCGGCGGCCAGCAGCAGCGCGTCGCGATCGCACGCGCGCTCATCCACGAGCCGCGTCTCCTCGTGTGCGACGAGCCGACGAGCGCGCTCGACGCCGAACTCGGGCGCCGCGTGATGTCGCTCATCCGCGACCGCTCGCACCAGCAGGATCGCGCGGTGATCGTGGTCACGCACGACGACCGCATCTTCCATCTCGCCGACCGCATCGCATACATGGACGACGGACTCGTCCGAACCGTCGAGACGCACGATCGATCGAGCAGCGAAACGAATTCCGACGCCAGGCCCGGAGGCCATTCCACATGAAGCTACGCCTGATCGCGCTTCCCGTCATCGCACTCGGAGGCTTCGCCCTGACGGGCCTCGCCGTCGCGCGGTTCAACGCACCGCCGGCGACCGGCCCTGCTCCGGCGACACCCGCCGCCATTCCGTTCCCCGACAGGGTCGCGGGCGTCGGAATCGTCGAGCCATCGAGCGAGACGATCCTCGTCGGCACGCAGGTCGGCGGCATCGTGGCGCAGGTCATGGTCAAGGAAGGCGACCGCGTGACCGCCGGTCAGCCGCTCGCCGAGATCGATGCGCGCGATGCGGAGTCGCGCCTTGCGGCCGCACGCGCACGGGTCGACACCGCGCGCGCCCGCGTGTCCGCCGCCGAGGCCCGCGTCGCGCAACTCGTCGCACGCCCACGCGCGGAGGACCTCGCCGAGGCGAAGGCGCTCGTCGATGCGCGCACCGCGGCGCTCGAGGATGCACGCGGACGGCTCGATCGCCTGCTGCGCGTACCCGACCGCGGCACGACGGCCAACGAGCAGCCGACCCTCGAGTTCAATGTCGCGCTCGCCGAGGCGAACCTCGCGGACGCCCGGGCGAAGTACGCACGCGTCGAGATCGGCACCTATCCCGAGGATCTCGCGGTGGCCCGCAGCGATGTGCGCACCGCCGAGTCGGAGTTCGCGGCGACCGAGGCGGAGCTCGCCCAGGCGATCACGGCGCGCGAACTCCTGATCGTGCGCGCGCCGATCGACGGCACGGTGCTCAAGCTCGACACCCGCCCCGGCGAGTACAAGGCGGCCGGGCCGAACGCATCCGCCCTGCTGCGCCTCGGCGACCTCTCGACGCTCCATGTGCGCACCGACATCGACGAACTCGACAGCTGGCGCTTCGACCAGACGGGCGAGGCGGTCGCCTCGATCCGCGGTGGAAGCAAGCTGCAGGTCCCGCTGCGGTTCGTGCGCATCGTTCCCGATGTCGCGCCGAAGCGGACGCTGACGGGCGAGAACGGCGAGCGGATCGACACGCGCGTCATGCAGGTGATCTACGCGCTCGAGAATCCACCCGATTTCCTGCAGCCGGGCATGCTCGTCGATGTCGCCGCCGCCGCCAAGCCGACGAAGTGAACGGGACTACCATCACGCGCCTCGACCGAGGGAAACTTCCATGACCAGCCTCATCACCCTGCTCTCTACGCTCGTCCTCGCCATGCCGGTCACGACGCCCGACTCGGGGACCATCGCACCGCAGGAGGAGGGAACCGCCGCACCGCAGGCGCCCGCCGCGGCGTGGCCGAAGAAGGACGGCGCCGCCGGCGAGGACATCCCGGGCGTCGTCGCCAAGGGAACGCCGATCTACAAGTGGTCCGACGGACACGCGTTCACCGAAGGCCCGGCCTGCGCGCCCGACGGAACGATGTACTTCACCGACATCCCGAACAACCAGATCCTGCGGCTCGACCCTGCAGGTGCGCAGATCGTGGTGAAGGACGCGCGCGGACCCTTCGGCCTCTTCTTCGCGAAGGACGGAACGCTCTACTGCACGCAGGGCGCCGACCAGCGGATCGCCGCGTACGACCTCTCCAAGTGCGCCGACGGCGCCTGCGAGTCGAAGGTGATCTGCGATGCGCGCGCCGAGCCGAGCGAAGGCACCGCTGGCGCGCTCGGAAAGGTCAACGATCTCGTGCTCGACCGGACGGGCGGCCTGTGGTTCACCGCTCCCGTGATCGGGCGCAAGAAGGCGGGCAACGCACCCGACGCCGTCTACTACTGCCCGGCCGAAGGAGGCAAGGCGGTCGAGGTCGTGCGCACCGACAAGGTCGTCGCGCCGAACGGCATCCATCTCTCGCCCGACAGCAAGACGCTCTATGTGGTCCCCTACCTCTCGCTCGAGATCATGGCGTATCCGATCGAAGGGCCGGGCAAGCTCGGCGAGGGCAAGGTGTTCTACAAGATCCCCGGCGGCACGCGCGAGTCGATCGGCGGCGACGGACTCACCGTCGACACCCGCGGCAATGTCTATGTCGCCGTGCCTGCGCGCGCCGCGGTGTTCGTCCTCTCGCCCGAAGGCGAGCCGCTCGGCATGATCCGCTTCCCCGAGCGGCCGTCGAACTGCGCCCTCGGCGGAAAGGACGGACGCACGCTGTTCGTCACCGCGCAGAAGGGCGTGTATTCGATCGATGTCGAGGGCGCGCGTTCGCGGTGATCGGCACGGCCGCTACGCCAGCAAACCC
>JBEAQW010000323.1:0-3618 GCA_041163725.1 Planctomycetota bacterium | reverse complement strand
AACTGGATCCCCATCATCGGGCGCCCGCCGGGCGCCCGATTTCATTCGGCACAGCCGTCTCGCCCGATCCAAGTCGCCCCGATCCACGCGCCCGAGCCGCCCCACTCCACATTGGGACCCGACGCGCAGACCCGGGGGCAGGATCAGCCTGCGGCAACCGGCGCCCCGGAACCAGCCCTAGGCGTTCGGTCCCCCGAAGCCCGGCCGGTGACGAGCGAAACGACGACGAGCACGACGAAGCCCAGCGGAACGGTCACGATCGCGGGCTGACTGAACGGTACGAGCGCCGCCTCCGCCGCCTCGACCGCGGAGTACCCGTACACCTTCTCGAAAGTGCTTGCCGATCCGAGCACCCAGGCGAGGCTCGTGAACAGCCCGACGACGATCGCCGCAATCACCCCTTGCCGGGTCGTCCGCTTCCAGAAAAGCAGCATCACCAGTGCAGGAAGATTCGCACTGGCCGCGATGTTGAAGGCCCAGCCGACCAGGAAACTCACATTCATGCGCTCGAAGGCGATTCCAAGCCCGATCGCACCGGCGCCCAGCGCCACCGCCGCCCATTTGGCTGCTCGCACCTTCCCGTCCTCGCCGAGCGAAACGCCCGCAACACCCTCGAGCAGATCGTGCGCGACCGCCCCGGCGCCAGCCATGATCAGACCGCTCACCGTACCGAGCACCGTCGTGAACGCGACCGCGCTCACGATCGAGAACAGACCCTCGCCGAAGGTACGGGCGAGCAGCGGAGCCGACATGTTGGAGTCGCTCGGATCGAGCGAGCCACTCGTCATGGCGCCGAGGCCGAGATACAGCGTGAGGACATAGAAGAAGCCGATCGCCGCGATCCCGACCACCGTGCTCTTGCGTGCCGATGCCGCGCTCGGAACCGTGTAGTAGCGGATCAGGATGTGCGGCAGGCTCGCCGTTCCGAGGAAGAGGGCGAGCATGAGCGACAGGAAATCCAGCTTCGCGGCGATGCCATCCGCACGCACGCCCTTGAAGGTCGGATTCGCGCCCGGCAGCAGCATGTCCGCGCCCGCTCGCTCGACCGGAGCGAACTCCGTCGTTCCGTCGGCCGTCACGCTGCGCCGCCAGGTCGTCACCTTCGACTGTGCGAACACCTCGAAGTACTCGAGCGGACCGAGCGGACCGGTGCGCTCCGCCCCGCCAGGAAGCTCCGCGACGCTCCCGAATCCGACTCCATGCCGCTCGCGCAACCGACTGTCCAACTGGTTTCCCGATGCGAGCGGCGCACCATTCACCATCACGCCATCCGGACCGGTCCGTATCGTCTGAACCGCATCGGGGCCGATCGGAAGCGTCGGCAGCGAGAACCCCCGCTTCAGGATCAACCCGACCAGCACGGTGCACACGACGACCAGCAGCGCACCCTTGATGAACTGAACCCAGGTCGTGCTCACCATTCCGGCCGTGGCGACGATGAGCGTCACTGCCACGCCGACCATCACCACTCCAGCCCAGTGCGGCAGGCCGAGCAGCGGCTTCACAAGCGCTCCGGCGCCGACCATCTGCGGCACGAGATAGAACAGCGAGATCACCAGCGTCGCGATGGCGGCGGCGAGCCTCACGCCGCGCGAACCGAATCTCGCGTCGAGCGCGTCCGCGAGCGTGAAGCGGCCAAGTCGCTTGATCGGCTCGGCGATGACGAAGAGGGCGACGATCCATCCCGCGAGGTAGCCGATCGAGTAGAGGAACCCGTCGTACCCGAAGAACGCGATCATGCCGCAGATGCCGAGGAAGCTGGCGGCGGACAGGTAGTCGCCCGCGAACGCGATTCCGTTCACGAACCACCCGACCTGTCCATGTGCGGCGAAGTATCCGCCCGCACTCTTCGCCCGTGACCCGAGCCAGAAGCTCAGTGCGAGAACAGATCCGACGGCCAGGGCGAAGATGGCGATCGCCAGCGGGCTCGACTCGTAGATCATTCCTCCGACTCCTTCGCCGCCGGCGCGATCCATGCGTACGCGAGCGCGAGAACCAGCGCACCGACGATCAATCCGAACCCTGCCACGACTCCCCAGGTGATCCCGCCAAACGCCTGCGCCGCGAGACCGCCGACGGGCTCTCCGCCGGCGAAGGTCCCGAACGCCGCAACGAGGACGAAGACGAGATACGCGGTCGAGTACAGCGTGAAGAGCGCGGGGCCCGCGAGTCGACGGGATGCTCCATGATTCATCGGGAATCCTCCAGGGTCACGCGGTCCAGCGCACGCCTCGCGACCGACCCGATCACGAGCACGCAACCCATCATCACCACCAGGCCGACCACGACGGTCATCCAGCCCTGCTCCTTCACGAGTGCCTGGATGTCCTCGGCACCCGTCGCCGCAGCCTGGCTCGCGAAGAAGCATGCCACGGCCGTGCGCGGCAGCATGCCGACGAAGGTGGCGCAGATCGACAGGAGGAAGGGCACACCGATCGTGCCAAGCGCGAGGTTCGTGATCGCGAAGGGTGAATTCGGTGGCAGGCGAACAAGCGACACGATGCCGAAGGTCTTCCACGGCCCTCCACCGACGAGGGCCCTGCGAATCACGCGCGCGCGCTGATGGCCCTCGATCCACCGCTCGATGCTCGACCCCGACACGAGGCGCGCGAACAGCATTCCGATCGCCGCGCCGCCGGTGAATCCCATCAGGGCGCCACCGAGCCCCCACCACATCCCGAACACCCATCCCCCGAGGATCGCCTGCGCATAGGTCGGAAGTATTCCGAGCCCCGCACTCAACGCAAACACTGCGACGTACGCCCAGAAGCCGAGACTCGGATCCTTCGTGAGGAACTCGCTGATGGCGCCTATCTCGAACAGGAGGTAGGACCCGGCGAGCGGCGGCGCCGTCACCCAGGCGAGGCCGAGCAGCCCACTCGCGACGAGTCGCGGGTCACGCCGGGCGGTTGCTCCTCCGGACGCGCCGGCAGGCGCATTCGGGGGCGCATTCGGGGACGCATTCGAGGGCGTGTTCGAGGCGGCATCCGCAGCCCCTCGCTTGGGCCCGTGCTCGGGCCCTGCTTCGGGCGGGACGGTCGTCCCTGCATCGGAGTCCTCATCCATGTGGGCAGAGTACGAAACCGCCGCCGGTCCTGCATCCACCCGAACGCCTCCATCCACCAGGGAGCGCGACCGCCCCCCGACGAGCCCCCTTCCCCACCCGCTTCTGTCGCGCGCCCCTCGCAATTGCCGATACCGCGAGCGATCGTGTTCATCGCGTGCACCGGTCCCCCGGAGGACTGCCGCGGGGACGATGATCGACAGAACCCATCCCGAGTCCATCCATGCCCCTCGTCCACCCACGCGCCTTCCTCCGTTCCGCCGCCGTCGCCGCATCGGGTCTGCTCGTCGCTGCGACCGCCGGCTGCACGACACGCACCCAGACCTTCGAGGGCTTTGGGGAAACCCAGCTCTGGCCCGCGATGGTTGCGACCGCCCGAACGCCCTCGTACGACGACTGGAAGGTGCTCGGCAACGAGGTCTACGCCGACGACGAGCGCCGCGTGATCGAGGTCTTCCGCACGCTTCGGCGCACCTACTACTCGCCGGAAGCCGAGCCGCTGACGGAGGAGCGCGAGTGGCGCTTCCAGATCGTGCTCGGCGATGATCCCGAGC
>JBEAQW010000322.1:0-4203 GCA_041163725.1 Planctomycetota bacterium | reverse complement strand
GCTCGACCAGGCCAACCTCGAGGAGGAGTTTGCCGATGTCGTCGCGTGGCTCGCGACGCTCGCGAACATCTGCGATGTGGATCTCACTCGGGCCATCGAGAGGAAGTACATCGAGGGTGGTGGACCCGAGGGATTCAAGACCTGACCTTCGCCCCGAAGCGCGTGCAGAATGCCTGAGCGAGTGAAGCGATGAACGATCGACCAGCCTGCCCTTTCTGTACCTCCACGCTCAAGGTCCTGCTCGAGAGCCCGAGGTGGCGACTGGTTCGTCACGCGGATCCTGTCGCGATCGCAGGCTGGATGATGATCGTCACGCGCGAGCATCGCGCGGGACCTGACGAACTGGACCCATCCGAGAGCGCCGAGCTCGGGTTCGTGATCCGGGCCGTCGCGGCCGCCGTGCGCGCACAGACAGGGTGTGAGCGCACCTACCTCCTCTCCTTCAACGAGGCGGTGCCTCACCTCCATGTCCATGTGATTCCCCGGCACGCGGCGGATGGATCCACGACGAGCTGGGCGCTCGCGGACCGCTATCGCGCGGTCGCGCGCGGAGATGTTCCCGCGGCGGCTTCGGCGGAAGCGAACGAAGTCGCGGAGGCCATCGCCACGCGGGCGCTCGAGGCGCTCAAGGAGCTTGGCTTCGCATCGCCGCAGCCTGCCGCACGGCCCGAGGATGCGTGACGGGCTTTGCTCCTTCGCATATCGTGACGGGCCCATGACGCCAGCAAACGAATCAGGTATCGCCAGGATCCGAGCAGCGTTCCGCTCGGCGAGCGAGTCCGGCCGGACGGCGCTGCTGCCCTTCGTCACGGGTGGCTTCCCGAATCCGACCATCACAGAGGAGCTGCTGCGCGCGCTGCCCGGTGTCGGAGCGGATCTCATCGAGGTTGGATTTCCCTTCTCCGATCCGATTGCGGACGGTCCGGTCATCGCCGATTCGATGCATCGTGCGCTGGTATCGGGCGTCACGCCGAGCCAGGTGTTCGATGCGATTTCCCGCGCGAAGTCAACGGCGCCGGTGATCGCGATGGTGTCGGTCTCGATCGTGGGACGCATGGGCCGTCAGCACTTCATCGACCAAGCCGTCGCTTCCGGGGTGTCCGGTTTCATCGTTCCCGATGCCGATCCGCGCGAGGCCGCGTCGATCTCGGACGCGGCCGCGGCGCGCGGCGCTGGCTTCTGCGCGCTCATCGCACCCACCACGCCCGCAGCGCGTGCCGGCGAACTCGCGCGGATCTCCACGGGATTCGTCTATCTCCTCGCGCGTGCTGGCGTCACTGGAGAGCGATCGGAGGCTCCGGATGTCTCCGATCGCGTCTCGAGGCTGCGCGACCAGATCGATGCGCCGATCGCCGTCGGCTTCGGTATCTCGACGGCGCAGCATGTCCGCGCCGTGGGCGAGCATGCCGATGGCGCCATCGTTGGCAGCGCACTTGTGCGGGCGATGCTCGACGCCGTCGACACAGGGAGTGATCCCGTCGCCGCTGTGCTCAATGCAGTCGGCAGCCTGCGGTAGAGCGTCCGTCGCTCGACGGACGACATCGGCTGCGGCGGCGAACACACCTGAGGCGAGATGAACGGCTTCAGTACCTTCGGAGAACGCCGATCACCACGCCCTGGATCTTGCAGTCGTCCACGATGATCGGATCAAAGTCCGGATTGGCGGGCTGGAGGCGGATCCGTCCATCACGCTCCTTGAAGAAGGTCTTGAGCGTGGTTTCGCCGTTCTCGAGCAGCGCGACGACGCGCTCGCCATTCCGCGCAGTATTGCGCTTGTCGACGAGCACATAGTCTCCGTCGAAGATGCCTTCGTCGCGCATGGACATGCCATCGACCTGGAGTGCGAAGGTCGACCCGATCCGCCCCTTGCGGGGGCCGAAGAGATCCTCGAGGACGATGGTCTCGCCCTGCTCGCACTTCTCGATGGGATAGCCCGCTGCAACGCGGCCGACGAGCGGGAACGACAAGGTGGACCCGGCGACGGACCCGATGGCGTCGCCATGCAGCTGCCGACCGGGCACTTCGTCCCCGTCCTCCTCAGGCAGCGTGACTTCCGCAGTAAGCGTCAAAGAGCGAGCCTTGTTCGGATCGCGCTCGAGCGCATTCTTCTGGATGAGCGACTCGACGTGCTCGAAGACCGTGACCTTGCTGACGCCGAGCTGGTCGGCGAGCTCCTGCATCGTCGGCGAGTATCCCTTGGTCCGCCGCCAGTGGTCGACCAGCTTCAGTACGCGGAGTTGCTTCGGTGTCAGATTCATCTTGTTCCTCGTTCGAGACATGGAGACGGCGTGTCATGGCACGCGCGCGTGCAGGATCGGTCGGTTCGATGCGTTCATCGGGAAGCCCTGTGCCGGAGAAGATGTCCGCTGCGATCCGAGCGAATCGGTTGCAGATCGCGCGTGTGGCACGCGAGACGCGATCGAGCATGCGCTCCATCAGCGGCGCAAGCACCGAATCGGTGGCGACCGGAACACACGCTTCCATCGGTGCACCGTCGGTGCGCCGCAGCGTGCCTCCCTGCGCGATGTAGCATCGTGTGTAGTCGGCGCCGGGCCCGAGCATGACCACGGGCCACTCGTTGGCCTCATCGCGTGGACTGGTCGCATCGATTGCGACGGAGCGTGAGGACTCTGCGAACGCCTGGATCGGACTGGTGCGTGCCATCGAACTCTCTCCTTGCATGCGCGCCTTGAATCGGCGCTTGCGTCCAGAGCTCGCGTTTCCCCCGCGGCATCGGACCTGCTGGTTGTGTGCAAGCGAGACTCCCTCGCCCGCGACCTGGCGACCGAATCGATGGTCCCCGAATCCGATGGACACGCCGTGACGGAATCGTTCCGCTGTTGCGCTTCGGGTTGGAGGGATCGGTCGGTGCATGCGGTGATATTCGGCAGGTGTTCGGGTGTGGCTGCAGATTTTGTTCGGGAGATGTTCGCCCAAACGGATCCCGTCCGCAAGGGGCCCGCCCCTGTGATCCTAAGTGCATTTGGCAGCGCGGCTTAGGAAGTCGTTGGGGGCGACGCATTGGGGCTCGTTTGGGGAGAGCGATCCGCGTTACCGTGCACGAATGCGGTTCCCATCCTCCGATCTTGCCTTCTCGGATCCCTTTGCGGAGCGCGATTGCGCGTCGATGTTCCCGCTCGATCGCTCGTACACCTTTCTCAACCATGGGAGTTTCGGCAGCGTCCCGTTCGAGGTGTTGACGCGGCAACAGGCGCTTCGCATGGAGATCGAGGCGCGGCCGATCGAGATGCTCGATCGCAACCTGAAATCGCTGTTGCCGGCCGCGCGGGCGAAGGTCGCGGCCTTCGTCGGAGTCGCGCCCGAGAGGCTCGGCTTCGTCACGAACGCAACCGAGGGAGTGAACGCGATCCTTCGTTCGTTCGACTGGACGGAGGGGGACGAAGTCCTGGTCGTCGACCATGTCTACAACGCCATGCGGCAATCGCTTCGGCGCATGGTGCGCGAGGTCGGGCTTACCTACCGGGAGGTGGAGGTTCGGCTTCCAGTCCGCAGCGCGGACGACTGGATCGAGGCGATTCGCTCGGCCATCGGTGATCGGACGAGGATGCTGCTCATCGATCACATCACGAGTCCCACGGCGCTCGTGCTCCCTGTGGCCGAGATCGTCCGCCTCGCGCGGGCGCGTGGGATCTTCACGCTCATCGACGGAGCGCATGCACCCGGCTCGATCGCGCTCTCCGTCGACGCGCTCGGCGCCGACGCCTACACCGCCAACCTGCACAAGTGGGTGTGCGCACCGAAGGGTTGCGCGTTCCTCGCCGTTCGTGAGGGTCTCGAGTCGAGCATCCATCCCCTCGCGACCAGTCACTTCCTCGGAGAGGGGTTCGGTCGCGAGTTCGATTGGCAGGGCACGCGCGATGTGACGCCGTGGCTCGCGGCGCCCGCCGCGATCGAGTTCTTCGAACGCTTCGATTGGAAGCGTGTCCGGGAGCGGAACCACGCGATGGCGGGTTGGGTGCAGCGCTTTCTCTGCGCGTGCTGGGGTGTCGATCCGCTCTCGCCGATCGATGGTTCGATGCTCGCATCGATGGCCGCCGTTCGTCTGCCGGCGGGCGTTCAATCCCGTTTCCGCGACGCGCCGTCGCTCCAGGCGCATCTGTACGGCCACCATCGCATCGAGCTTCCCGTCATCGACTGGAAGGGCGCGTGGCATGTCCGCGTGAGCTGCCATCTCCACACGAG
>JBEAQW010000321.1:0-5151 GCA_041163725.1 Planctomycetota bacterium | reverse complement strand
ACGGCCGCCAGTCCGGCTGCGCACACCGACAGAACGCATCGTTCCCACGCGCGCGCTCGGCACGGCACCCTTCGCATCGCTCGACCACGCGCTCGGCGAGCAGTTCGCGTCCGGTGGGGGGAGTTCGAGCAGGCATAACGGGTCGAACGATAGCACCCGGGCTACGAGTCCGACAGCGACCACGCGTATCGGCCGTCGATGTATCGATTGTCTCCGGGACGGGTGCCGACGCGCCGGACGTCCACTTCGTACACGCTAGTTCATTCCCAGCACATCCTTGCTGTACTGCTCGTAGTTGCTGGTCTTGTTGCGCTGGAAGGCCGACCGCAGACCCTTGATCTTCTCGGCGTTCGCGCGCACGCGCACCACCTCGGGGTGCTGCATGTCCTTCGCGATACGCTCGATGAACTTCGCGGCGCTGTCGAGCCTCGACATGAGTCCGTTCATGTCGCGCTGCAGGCGCTCCGTCGTCGTCTTGGTGTCCGCGTGGCGCGTCATGTCGGCCTCGGCGTCCCAGATGGCGCGGAGACTCTTGTGCTGGGTCGTCCAGATGCCTCTGCGACCTCGGTAGTACTCCTCGAACTCCTTCAGCTTCGCCTTGAGTTCCGCGAGCGCCGCTGCGTACTCGCCGAGCTTCGGAGCAAGCTTGGCTGCCACGTCGGCGGTCGCCGGGGCGGGGGCGGCAGGGGCCGCGGGCGTGGGTGCGGGCGCCTGCGGCTGAGGCGCACGACCGCCCGCAGGTGCGGAAGGACTCGTGGGAGTGGACGGCGCGGTGAGTCCTCCTGCGCCGTCGGATTCCTTCGGCCGACGCGTGCGCTGCGGAACCTTGCCTCCATTCGCCGCTGCGATCGCCGCGTCGAGCGAGTCGTACTGCTTCGCCTCGAGGCCGAGCCGCTTGAGCGTGTCGATGGCGAACTTGATCGGCTGACCTGGCGATGCGAGCTTCACATCGTTGTTTGCATTGGCGGCGTAGCCTTCCCTCCGCGACCAACTGAGCGCACCGGAAGCATCGAGCAGTCGTTCGGCGAGGAGCGGATCGACGGCAGTGAGCGTCAGGACGAGCGACCGGATCTCATCACGACGGGCCGCATCGATCGTCCACGCCGGTCCGGCTCCGGCGATCTCACCTCCCTTGACGAGAGCGATGCCGTCGCAGGCGAGTGCGATGGCCGCGGTGCCATCGACCGCTCCGCCGGGGGTCGCCGGGCAGACGGCGAAGACTCTCGCCCCGGCAGCCCGCGCCTGGGCGATGGCATCGAGCACTGAGACCGCGGATTGCAGGCTGAACTGCGGTGCATCGAGCACGACCGCGTGAGTCGTGTCTCGCTCGGCCTTGGCAAGCGCCTCGCGGACGCGCTCTGCCGATTCCGACATGCGGATCGTGTCGGATGCTGCGGAATGGGATGCAAGCGCGAGTGTGATCGCAAGGAGCGCACGCCGGCCGATCATGGCGATTCGCTTCGAGTTCATTCACGAAGCATCGCCGCAATCACACCGAAATGTCAATGCGAAACTCACCCGCGCGCGGAAATTCTCGCCGCGACCTTCACGGCATCGCTCGCGCAGCAGGCGCAACCGTCGGCTCCGACGACCTCCCAGAGGTCCGGGATCATCGAGAAGGGGCCTCCGCCGACCATGACCGGAATGTGATGCTCGGGCGCCGCGGCGCGCAATTGCTCGATCGTGTCCGCCATGGCGCGCACGACGGTTCCCGTGCTTGCCGATAGGGCGATGAGATCGAACTGCGGGCGACCCACTTCGTCGACCGCGTGCTCGACGAGGTCGACCGTCGGCATGTTCGCGCCGAGGCAATCGACCTGCCAGCCTTCGCTCTCGAGGAGATCGGCGACCATGCGGATGCCGACATCGTGGAGGTCCCCGCCGATGCTTGCCGCAACCGCGCGCTTTCCGTTCGGCTTCGCGTGCGGCAGCTTGGCGCGGAGGACCGACATCGCATGCTGCGTCGCGGTCGTCACATAGTGCTCGTCCGCGACCGTCGCCTCGTTGATGTGCCACAGCCGGCCGACCTCGGCCAGCGCGGGGCGGATGACGCTCTCGTAGACCTGCGCCACGGACTTTCCGCTCTGCACCGCATCGAGCAGCACATCCACGGCCTTCGACTGATGTCGCTCGAGGAGATGGACCAGGTAGCCGCGCGCGCGCGCTTCATCCACGCCGCTGCAGCCGAGCGCGCTCTCGAGGACCGACTCGTCGCCGGCGCAGTCGGGTCGCCGCGCGACCTCGACGCCCGCCTCGAGCATGCGCGTCGCGCGTGCAGCGATCTGCTCGGGCAGTTCCGCGCGCAGCGTCTCGTCGAGCGCCACGAGGCTCTCCGCGAGATGCTCCAGCGGGAAGCCGCGCGACATGAACGCCGCGCGGGCCCACTCGACCGAGTGCGTGAAGATCGCCACGCGGTCCGCGGCGATCGCCTCGCTGAGGTACTGCAGGCGGTTGACGATCTCGCCCTTCCAGAGGTTCCGGCCGCCACCGCCGTAGCGGATGGTGAACTCCGGGAACCGCTCGAACAACAGCGAGACGGTCCACTCCGCGAGGGCGCGGGAGACGAGATCGATGGAGGTGGCGAACTGCTTATCGAGCGTCAGCATGGCAACATCTGGGAGCGACCACGGTCACTTCGCCCGAGTCGGGGTCTGGATTCGCCCTCTTCCGAAGGGCGCTCGGCGACCGGCTTCCACATCATGGCATTTTGGGCGAAGTTCGCTCGGCCATGGCACCCGAAGGCTTCCCCGTCAGCTGCGCGTGCTTCAGGAGGTACTTGTTCGTCACGATCATCACCGTCGCGTGCGACCAGGTCAGGGGGCTCACCGAGATGGCCCCGCCCGTGTAGGGGTCGAACTGCTCGGCGAGGACACCCGACGGGAAGCAACGATCCGCGGTCCAGTGCAGGTAGGGCAGCGCCTGCTCGAGGTCCGCGACCGTCTCGGCGCGCTCGATGATCCACTGCGCGACCCAGAGGGTGCAGATAACCCACGGATTGCCGGGCACATCGTCGAGGTTCGAGTGCTCGACGCGGTGGTAGTAGTCGTTCTCGTATCGCGCGAGGCCGCCGATGTGGGTCTTCACCCAGAGGCGATCCCGCACCTGCTCCATCATCGCGACGACCTTCGGATCGTTCGCGCCCATCGCGCCGAACGCGAAGAGCGCGAAGGCGGACGAGTCGATGGTCATGTCGAGCCGGTAGGTCCCGTCGGGCAGCGGCGTCGCCATGCGGGCGAAGCGGTTGCGGTCGGGCTCCCACATGTGGCGGATCATCGCGCCACGCATCCGCTCCGCGCCCTCGTTGAATTCGGCCGCGCGGTCGAACGCGCCCATGTCCTGCGCGAAGCTCGCGGCGGCCTTCAGCGCACCGATCGTCGACGCGACCGTGAACAGGTGGATGCCGCGGCGCTCCTCCCAGAGATCCCACGATGGCTGCGGCAGCCCGTTGTGGTCGCGGTAGCGCAGGATCCAGTTCGCCGGCTCGACGACGAGCGTGTTGTAGGTCGTCTTGATGAACTCGACGTCGCGGAACACCTGGAAGTGCCGCCGCAGCGCCCAGATCACGAGCGAGGTCTCGTCCTGCTGGATCGGCAGCACGCGCTGGCCGTCGACGACCGACGGATGCCAGCTCGATGCGAGCGTTCCCGAGGGGTTGTACTTGTGCAGGAAGTAGCCGTCCTTCGAGATGACACGCTCGCAGAACCGGAAGAAGTTCCGCGAGAGCTCGCCGTGTCCCGAGAGCACGAGCGCATGCGAGACGAGCGCGCCGTCGCGCGGCCACATGTACGAGTAGGTGTCGCCTGCGAAGTGCGTGATGTCGTAGTCGTTCGCGGCGATGATCGCGCCGTTGTTGTCGATCTGCGTGCGGCAGATGATCTGGCTCCGCACATAGAGGTCGCGCACGAACTCCACGTCGCGGAAGACCAGGAAGTGCCTCCGCAGCGCCCAGGTCACGAGCGCAGTCTCGTCCTGCTGGATCGGCAGCGTCTTGCGCCCCTCGATCACCCACGGGTGCCAGCTCGAGGCGAGCGTGCCGGTGGGGTTGTACTTGTGCAGGAAGTAGCCCTCGGGCTCGATCACGCGCTGCGCGAAGCGGAAGAACGCGCGCGAGAGCTCGCCCTGGTGCGCCAGCACGAGCGCGTGCGACACCATCGCGCCGTCGCGCGGCCACATGTACGAGTAGGTGTCGCCCGCGAAGTGCGTGATGTCGTAGTCGTTGGCCGCGATGATCGCGCCGCCGCGGTCGATCTGCGTGCGCACGATCAGCGTGCTGCGCACGTAGAGGTCGCGCAGGTGCTCCGGCAGCGGCGAGAAGTCCACCTTCTCCTTGCACGCCCACCAGCGCCAGTACGCCTCGGTGCGCACCAGCATGCGCTGAGGCGACTTCTCGCGCACCTTCGCGTCGAGATGCTTGATTGCGCGGTAGTCGGTGCCGGCGGCGATCCAGTAGCTGATCGTGCCGCTCCCGCCCGGCGCGAGCGCAAGGCCGAATCCCACCGTCGAGTCCACGCTGCCCTGCGCGATCGAGTTGCGCGAGAGCAGCCCGTCCTCCGCGTCGCGCCACGTGCCCTCGGCGTCGCCGATGCGCTTCTGCCCGCACGCCCACGTGTCGGCGCCGAACCCGCGCGCGCCGCACCCGTTGATGAGGAAGTACGTGCTGTCCTTGTAGTGCACGAGCCCGCCGGTGGCAGGGTCGTAGTTCACGGTGTCGCCCACCGCGCTCTCGCCGATCGAGAGGTCCTGGTGGAAGAAGATGCGCACGTCGCGCGGGTATCCGGCGAGGTCGGTCACGCGCACGCTGCGCAGGTACACCGGGCTCCAGTAGTCGACCGCATCCTGGCACAGCAGCTCCACGCCAAGGCGCTCGTTGCGCAGCCGCACCTGCGTCACCATCGAGTCGCTCATGTAGCGCAGGTCGCGTTCCCACCCGGGCGCATCGACCCACGCGAACTGGCCGTCCACCCACACACCGAAGCGCTGCAGGTGCCCGCACGTGTGGTTGGGCATGCCCACATTGGGCCAGTGCAGGTCGCGGATGCGGTACAGGTCGTCGAAGGCGACCAGCATCTCTCCGTTGCCGACCGGGATGTTGCGGGGCACGTCCGCTCAGCCCCTGAAGCGGGAGAACACGAGGCTCGTGTTGTGGCCGCC
>JBEAQW010000320.1:0-3366 GCA_041163725.1 Planctomycetota bacterium | reverse complement strand
CCCCATCCCACGATCGATCCATTCGCCAGCAGCGCGAGCGAGTGCGCGCTGCCCGCAGCGATATCCCTGACGCCGGTGAGAGTCGGGGGGACATCGGTTTGTCCGCCTGAGTTCACGCCCCACGCCGCGACGGTTCCATCGGCACGCAGTGCGAGCGTGTGGTTACCCACGCAGTTGGCCGCGAGCTTCGAAACGCCGGCGAGATCCGCCGGAACGGTCGACTGTCCCGAGGTGTTGGCACCCCAGGCCGCGACGGTGCCGTCCGAGCGGAGCGCCACGCTGTGCGCGTTACCCGCCTCGACCTGCGTCACGCCGGTCAGGCCTGCGGGAACGGTGGCTTGGCCGCTGCCGTTCGCGCCCCATGCGAAGACGTCGCCCGTTGCGCGAGCCGCGAGCGAGTGCGCGCTGCCTGCCGCGATCGAGATCGCGTCGGTCAGCGACGCTCCACCGGTTGACCTGCCGCTGGCGTCACTACCCCATCCCGCGACCGTGCCGTTGACGCGAAGCGCGAGCGAGTGGCTGCTGCCTGCGGAAATCTCCAGGACGGTTCCGAGGCCCGAGGGGACGGTCGTCTGACCCGAGCTGTTGTCGCCCCAGGCGATGAGCACTCCATCGTCACGGAGCGACAGGACATGCCGTGCTCCACCGTCAATCCGCAGGGGCACTCCGGCGGTAGGCGGAGCCTGAAGTTCGCCGAACTGTCCGCTGCCCCAGCTCGCGATGCGCGTGATCGTGGCGGAAAGCGTGCCCGGCTGATTGGCGACGGATACTTCCGGATTCTCAACGCGACCAACGCGGAGGTAGTAGACGCTTCCCTCGGTCACCGGGAAGGAACCGATCCTCGCGCTCGTCGCGGAGCATCCCGCTGGAGCGGGGAAGAGAGTGAAGGCGTCGCCGCTGCACGCGACCTGAACCAGGTTGCTGCAATCGCTGCCTTCATACAGCACGAGCGAGGTATCCGCGTAGTTGAACGGATCAGGCGAACATGTATCGAAGGTCGCGAGTCCCGAGTACGGCGCAGTGAAGCGGTACCAGAGGTCCTGCGTCGCGGAGGTCCAGAGCAGCGAGCCATTGTTGCACTGGGCGTCGGTGGGCACACCCTCGCTCGCGGTCGGCGCCGTCGGCGTGAACATGAACGATTCGGGCACGTCGAGCTGAAGTTCCGTGGCGTCGATGCACTCGTCCTGCGCGAATGCCGCCGAAGAAGCCCCGCCGAGCGTCGCGATGAATGCAGCGCCGGCAACGAAACTGCTCAGGCCCGCGAGGGTGCGGAAGCCGAAGGACGATCCGGAAGTCGAATTCTTGTTCATGTTGAAACCCCACAGCACCACGCGCCCGGACGAAGGGCGCATGCAATGTCACGGTCGAAGGGTGACGCGGATCGGAGTACGGGCGAGTAAAAGCCCTACGCTTCGAGCAAGTCGTCGGAACGTAAGTCTCGATCAGCCTCTCGGGGCGTAGGTTGAGTATTTTCTCGGTCCATTCGCGCAAGTGTCTCGCAAGCATGAACTTGCACGACATGCACGAGAGGGCGCTCGGCCAGGGTTACGCGGAGTCGTAATGCACTTACAACACGCGCTGTCCCGATCCGATCCATTCGAGCGCCGTTCCGGCCAGCATCCGTGACCGCTCCGCCTCGCTGATTCCCGTCATCGACCGAAGCATGGATCCCGCAATGCGCTCACCCAGCGGGAAGGGGTAGTCGCTCCCGAGCGCGAGGCGCGAGGCCCCGACCGAGGCCATCAGGAACCGAAGCGCCTCCTCGTCGTGCACGAGGGTGTCGAAGTAGAACCGTCCCATCTGCTCCGTCGGATCGACCGTGCAGTCGATCGCGCACAGATCGGGCCGCTCGCGGAATCCATGCGCAATGCGGCCGATCGTGAAGGCGAGGCTGCCGCCTCCGTGCGCGAGGCAGACCCGGAGGTCGGGGAGGCGCGCGAGCACGCCGCCGAACATGAGCGAGCACGCGGCGCGCGCGGTCTCGGCGGGCATACCGACGAGCCATGGGAGCCAGTACTTCTGCACGCTCGCCTGTCCGAGCATGTTCCAGGGGTGGATGAACACGGCCGCCTTCCGGCGCGCGCAGTGCTCGAAGAACGGGAAGAGCTCGGCGCGGTCGAGGTTCCACTCCTCGACCGTCGAGCCGCGGTGCGCGTTGATGTTCGAACCGATCTCGACGCCGCACAGCCCGAGCTCGTCGAGGCAGCGGTCGAGTTCGCGGCAGGCGAGCTGCGGATCCTGCAGCGGAACGGTGCCGAGTCCCGCGAAGCGCGTCGGGTGCGCGCGCACGACGCCGGCGATGTGGTCGTTGAGATGCCGCACGAGCTCATGCGCGGCCGCGACCGGCTGGTGGTACGAGAACATCACGGGCACGGTCGAGAGCACCTGCATCGAGACGCCGTGCGCATCGCACTCGCGGATGCGTGTCTCGGGGTCCCAGCAGTTCGCCTCGATGTCTCGGAAGTGGCGCCCGTCGATCGTCATGCGTGCGCACGCGCAACCGGAGGAACCAGCGGGGAGATGCTCGATCGCAGGCCAACCGCGCGTGCCGGCGCGCTCCGCGAGATCGGGCCACGACGGGGGAAGAATGTGCGTGTGGATGTCGATGACGCGCATGGAGACAGGTTATCCGCTCCTTCGCGACCGACATCGGGTCCGAGCGAGCGTGGAGCGTTACACTCTTCGGTTCAACCGTGTCGCACGCCAGTAACCAGCAGCTTTCGCCGAAGGCCCTCGCAGCCCTTGCCCTGGGCGCCGTAGGAGTGGTGTTCGGCGACATCGGGACGAGCCCTCTCTACGCATTGAAGGAGAGTTTCGCCCACCTGCAGGCCCACGGACAGGCGATGGACGAGATCTTCGTTCGCGGGCTCCTCTCGCTGGTGTTCTGGCTCGTCGTCTTCGTCGTCAACATCAAGTACATCTTCGTCATCACCCGGGCGTCGAACCGCGGCGAGGGCGGCATCTTCGCGCTGCTGTCCCTGATCCCGCGCGGTCTGTCGGCTCAGGCACGCCGCGGACGCTTCGTGATGTCGATGCTCGCGATCGCGGGGGCCGGACTGCTGTTCGGCGACGGCATCATCACGCCGTCGATCTCGGTCCTCTCGGCGATGGAGGGACTCGAGGTGGCGAACCCGAGCCTCGCGCCGCTCATCATCCCGGGCACGCTCGTCATCCTGGTCGGGCTCTTCTACTTCCAGCAGTTCGGTACCGCGAGAATCGGCGTGATCTTCGGTCCCGTGATGGTCGTCTGGTTCTCGGTACTCGCCGTGTTCGGCGTCATGGGAATCATGCGACAGCCGGACATCATCGGCGCCGTGAACCCGATGTACGCGGTCGACATGATCGCGCGGTACCCGGCGGAGGTGT
>JBEAQW010000319.1:0-3007 GCA_041163725.1 Planctomycetota bacterium | reverse complement strand
TTCACGAAGAAGGTCGAGTGGTCGAGCCCGAGATCGATCTCGATCACACGCGGAATCGCCTGCATCCGGAGCAGTTCACCATCGGCATCGATCAGTCTCACGGCTTCATCGAGGGTCTGGAGGAGACACCTGCCGTCGTCGAGCGGACGCGCGCGCCACGCCACCGGTCCCTCGGGCGTGATGGCGTTGCGCCAGCGCTCGGTGCGCGTGGCCGTGTCGATCGCGGAGTAGTAGCGGCTCGCTGCGGTGAAGAGCGTGCCGCCGTCGGCCGAGTACCAGAGGCCGTACACCTGATGACCCTCGGGGAACGGGATGCTCCACCGCACCTGGTCTGCGCGTTGCGCGAGCACGCGCCACTCCCATCCACGCAGGGAAGCAGGCGCCGATGCGAGCATCTCGGAGGCGGCGCTTGCATCGCCGCCCTCGAGCATCGAGTTCGCCGCTGCGAGCGATGCGATGTACGCGGCCCATTCGGCGCGTTGGTGCGCGGAGCTCTCGCGTCGCAGCAGCGCGACGCTCACGACGAGCGCCGCGACGATGGAGGCGAGCACGCCCGACGCCGCGACGAGCGGTGCCCGGTTCCTGCGTGCGAGCCGCACGAGCGCGTCCCACTCGCTGTCGGGCCGGGCGATCAGCGGCTCGCCCGCGACCAGCCGACGGAGTTCGTCCGCGAGCTCGCCTGCGCTGCGATAGCGCCGCTCGGGTTCGGTCGCGAGCGCCTTGCGGAGCACGGCATCGGTCGCGGGCGGAATCGCCATCGCGAAGTCGGCGCCGCGATGGACGCGCGCAGTCGGAATCACGGGTTGCGCGGTGTCGTGCAGAAGTCGGTCGATGTGGTCCGCGACCGAGCGATCGCCCGCATCGAAGGGCGGGTGTCCGGTCAGGAGGTCGTAGAGGAGCGCACCGAGTCCCCAGATGTCGCTGCGCGTGTCGATCGCGCCGCCGCGCGCCTGCTCGGGGCTCATGTAGGCGAGCGTGCCCATCGGTCCCTCGGTGGCGGCCGTGACGGTCGAGTCGACGACGGTCGCGATGCCGAAGTCGATCACCTTGGGAACGCCGTCCGGACCGACGATGACATTGCCTGGCTTCAGATCGCGATGGATCACTCCCGCCTGATGGGCGTGCTCGATCGCGGCCGCGATCCGGGAGACGAGCTCGATGCGCGCGCGGGGAGGGAGCGAACGCTCGTCGGCCCATCTCGAGATCGGCACCGCGTGCTCGACGAGCTCCATGACGATGTAGGGCGACGCGCCTTCACCATCGTCGCCGCGTTCCCCTTCGCCCGGTTCGTGCGTGCCCGCGGCGTACACGCGCGCGATGTTCGGATGCTCGAGCCGGGCCAGCGCCTCGGCCTCGACGCGGAGACGCCGCCGCGCGCTCGCGCTCAGGCGCTCGCGGCGCACGATCTTCACCGCGACACGCCGGCGCGGGAAGTCCTGCGTGGCCGCGTAGACGACGCTCATTCCGCCGTAGCCGAGCAGCGAGTCGAGGTGGCATCCGGCGATCGTCGTGCCAACCATCGTCGCGGGCAGCGACATGGTGGGATCGTCGGGGATGAGGCCCGCGCGATGGCGGTGCGAGTGGTGGTACCCGAGCAGGGATCCGACTTCGTCGGCGAGGGCGGGGCTCTCCTCGCGAAGCCGCGCGAGGTACGCACCGCGCGCGAGCGTGGGCAGTCCCGACGCCTCGGCGAAGGCGTCCTGCACGCGCTGCGGATCGAGTTTCGGTCGAGGTTTCACCATGGAGTCATGCGGAAACGGAGGCGCGGCCCTCAGTGGTGCTTCATCGATCCTGGTCGAGTTCGTGGCGAAGCATGTCGCGGATGGAGCGCAGGTGCCGGCTGACGGTGGCCTGGCTCAAGTCGAGTGAAGCCGCGATCTGGGCGCTGGACCGACCCTCGGCGACGAGCGCGAGGGTCGATGCGGCGCGTCGCGGGAGTCGTCGCTCGACGCGGACGAGCGCGGCGCGGAAGCACGCGAGTCGATCGTCGGAATCGCCATCGTCGTCCGCCGCTCCTGCGGCAACGACCGTCATCCTTCACCGCCTGGTTCGTCGTGGTGGTGGAGGCCGTCGCCTGTCTCCCGATCAAGCCGCCGGCGTAGCCAGGCTCGGGCGAAGGCCCAGTCCTTCTCGACGGTCGATTCGCTGACTCCGAGGATGCTCGCCACCTTGGCGGTTGGAAGGCCCTCGACATAGCGGAGACGCGCGACCTCGGCGGCCCGGGGATACTCGCGGGCGAGTTCCTGCAGCGCGTTGGGAAGGCCGATCTCGGTCGGTGTCTGCGACGGTGCGTTCTGCGCGAGTTCGCTCGCCACGAAGGTCAGCGGGATCGGAGCCTTTCCGCCGCCTCGCTTCCGAGCGGCGCGCATGCGGCTCTGGTCGACGAGGACCTGGTCACCCGCGTGTCGCACCGATCCGAAGAAGTGCCGTCGACTGTCCCACGCGTGGGGCGGATTGCGGCCGAGCCGGATGAAGATCTCGTGCACGAGGCCGGTCGGCGTGAGGTCGGCGTGCGGCGCGCCCGCCGCGGCTTCGCGCGTGATCGCAGCCGCGGCGATGCCCCGCACCTCGCCGTAAACCTCGGTCCACGCGCGCTCTGCGGCGGCTGCGTCGCCGGCGAGGGCAAGATTGAGTGTCGATGTCAGGGGGAAGGATGACATGCCCGAACTGTACCGTGCCGTGGGAAATCCACGAAATCTAGGGAGATCTTCGGAGGATTCGCACGGATTTCGCGCATGGTTCCCGAGGTCGCGCCCGACTCGCGCGGCATGCTGTGCGTTTCCCGGAGTCCCCGCTCCCCGAGTCGATTGAGGAGAGTCCAACATATGCCCAGTCTCATCGGTGAGGTGTGTTTGATTGTGGGGTCCGCTTGCTGCCTTGCGAGTATCGCGCACGCGCAGTGCAGCGAACCTGTTCAGGGCAGTCCGATCTCGGGGGCCACGCGTTACACGCTTTACGCCGCGACTGCTCGTTATTGCGAGGGACCGTGTTCGGCGTTTGAGTCCTT
>JBEAQW010000318.1:0-3638 GCA_041163725.1 Planctomycetota bacterium | reverse complement strand
CCCGGCGGAGCAAGGGCAGAGACGGGTCCGGGGCCGAAGGTCGCGAAGGACGCGGCGACGCCCTACCCCGACGCCGCCCTGTTCGCACCAGAGGTCGTGCGCACCGTGTTCCTCGACTTCGATGTCGCCGAGTGGGAGGAGGAGCTCGAACTCTTCCACAACACCGATGCGGATGTGCCGGCCGACATGACGGTCGACGGGCGCACCATCAGGGGCGTGGGCGTCCACTTCCGTGGCGCGTCGAGCTACATGATGGTGCCGCGCGGAACCAAGCGCTCGTTCAACATCGCGATCGACCACACCGATCCGGACGCGACGCTCCTCGGGCAGAACACGCTCAACTTCATCAACTGCAACGGCGACGCGTCGTTCATGTCGGCGCTGCTGTACTCGCACCTCGCACGGCCGCATCTGCCGGCGCCGCGCGCGAACTTCGTGCATGTCGTCGTGAACGGCGAGTCCTGGGGCCTCTACGCGAACATCGAGCAGTTCAACAAGGCGTTCCTCCGCGAGCACTGGCCGGAGTTCAAGGGCGAGGGTGCCCGATGGAAGGTGCGTGGTTCGCCGAACGGAACGGGCGGGCTCGACTTCCGCGGCGAGGATCTCGCCGCCTACCGCCAGCGCTACGAGATCAAGACGAAGGATCGCGCGAAGGACTGGGCGGCGCTCGTCGAACTCTGCCGGACGCTGAGCGAGACGCCGCTCGACGAACTCGAGGGGAAGCTCGCGCCGATGCTCGACATCGACGGCGCGCTCTGGTTCCTCGCGCTCGATATCGCGACCTCGAACTCGGACGGATACTGGACGCGTGCGAGCGACTACTCGCTCTACCGCGATCCGAAGGGCGTGTTCCATCTCGTGCCGCACGACATGAACGAGGCGTTCAAGCTCGCGCATGGTGGTCCCGGCGGTCGCGGAGGCCCTCCCGATGCGGGTGGGCGGCCGGGGCGCGGGATGCGCCCGCGGCCGGGCGAGGCGAACGGGCCGGCGCCGCGCGCTGCTCCGGGTGCTGTCTCAGCTGCGCCGATTCCGCAGGAGCCGATGCAGGACGCGCCTCGGCGCGGGGGCATGCGCGGCGCGGGAGGGGCGATGACCGAGCTCGATCCGCTGACGGGGCTCGATGATCCGACCAAGCCGCTGCGCAGTCGCCTGCTGAAGGTGCCCGCGCTGCGGGAGAAGTACCTCGGATACCTGCGCGCGCTCGCCGCGGAGATGGACTGGAGCCGGATCGGACCGATCGTCGCCGCGGAGCGCGCGCGCATCGAGCCGATCGTCGCGCGCGACACGCGCAAGGCGTTCACGACCGATGCGTTCCTCCGCGATACTTCGCCCGAGCCGGACGGAACGCTCCGCCGGTTCTTCGAGGCGCGCACGCGGTACCTCGCCGAGTACCGCGCGCCGGACGCGCGCGAAGGCCGCAAGGAGTAGCCGACGATGCCCGAGTGGCTTTCGACACCGTTCGCGAGCGATCCCGACATCACCGTGGGGGTCGCGGCCATGCGCCTCACGCTGGCGCTGTGCTTCGGCTTCGCGATCTCGCTCATCTACCGCTGGACGCGCGGCCGGTCGGCCGATGCGCGCTTCGTCTCGACGCTGGTGCTGCTCACGCTGCTCCTCAGCGTGACGACGATCGTGATCGGCGACAACATCGCGCGCGCGTTCAGCATCGTGGGCGCGCTCTCGATCGTTCGCTTCCGTACGGTCGTGGAAGACACGCGCGATACGGCGTTCGTGATCTGCGCGGTCGCCATCGGGCTCGCCGTGGGCGCGGGCTACGCGGCGCTGCCCGCGATGGCACTACCGTTCATCGCCGCGGCGGCGAAGCTCTTCGGCTCGGGAACGCCCGCGATCTACGCGCTGCGCGGCGGGCTCTTCCGGCTGCAGGTCCGCGTCTCGACCGACTTCACGAACCTCGAGAGGCTGCAGTCGGAACTCGACGCAACGATCGAACACAAGTCGCTCGTCGGAATCGAGCGCGCGCGCGCCGGGACCGAGGTCGAGCGCAGCTACGAGATCGAGCTTGCGGACGAGACGGCCGCGGACACGCTCATCGCGCGCCTGTCGGCGATCGACGGCGTGCTCTCGGTCGAGGTGCTCCGGTCGGGTCGTTGATCGCGCGAGGGGGCGACTCCAGCCCGTCAGCTGTTCGTCCAGCCCGTCGGACGGATCTCATAGCTGAAGCTGCCGTCGTCCATCAGGTCGATGAGCGCCCAGGTCGGCTCGCAGTAGGTCGCATGCGGCTTCCACCATCCGCCGCAGACCGCGCCGCTGCAGCAGTAGGTCACGCCGTCGGCCTCGCAACGATCGACGAGATGCGTGTGACCGGAGAGCACGAGCTTGACGCGTCCGGACTTCCGGAAGAGACCATGGATCGGCGCGGCATCGAGGTGCACGAAGCCGCCCGGAATGGTGGTCGACTTCGCCTTCACCTCGGTCTCGCCCCGGATGTGCGGGGTGACCGTGACGATCGGAATATGCGAGACGACGACCGTCGGGAGCGTGTTTGCAGCGAGATCGGCCTCGAGCCAGGCGCGCTGCGCGTCGTTGAGCTTCGCGAGGTAGGAGCACTCGTTGTCCGGATCGGCCTCGACCGAGGAGAGCACGATGAAGTGCCAACCATTTCGATCGAAGCTCCGCCAGCGCTCGGGGAGCTTCAGCTCGGCGAGTGGCCGCGCGTAGCCATAGTCGCCTTCGTCGCCCGTCAGTTCGGCACGCGAGCGGCAGAAGCCGAAGATGTCGTGGTTTCCGAGGCAGTGCTCGACGGGAACCTTGCAGTGTTCGTCGAAGATCCGGTGGAACAGCGCCCACTGCGCGTCGACGCTCGCGCGCTTCGTCGCGTAGGAATCCATGATGAGGTCACCGCCCGTCAGGATCATCTCGATGCCTGCGGCCTGCGCCGTCTCGAACGCAAGTCGCATGCCCTGCTCGCTGGCGCGGTCGGGCGTGATGTGCAGATCGGTGAAGTGGGCGAAGCGGAGCGCGCGGGCCGATCCGCTGCGGGCCGCAGCCGGCTCCGCGCGACCGAGTCGCGTCGGGATCCCCACCGATCCCGCAAGCGCGGCAAGCCCCGCGATGGTGGTGAAGGAGCGCCGTGGGATACGAGGGGTGGAGGGAAGCATCCTGTCAGGCTAGCCAACCCCGTCCCGAACCCGCAAGTCCGCGCGACACGGCTCGCAGGGCAGCCGTCGGGCCCCGTGAGGCGTCCCGCAGCGCGGAAATCGGGAACTCGGCGGTTCGGAACTCAAGTCTCCTGCGCGGCTTGACGATCCCGTGCCGGACGGTATCCTTTCCGTCCCACAACCTATTCCCCGATAGCTCAGTTGGTAGAGCGGCGAGCTGTTAACTCGCATGTCACTGGTTCGAGTCCAGTTCGGGGAGCTTCAAACGGTCGGCCGCAAATGGGGCCGACCGGTTTGTTTTTGGGGTGACGCGTCGCCCGTGCGAGTCGACCTGGTTCATTTCGGGTCACCGCGAGGAGTCGGTGCTTCCGGCGGGTGCGTGGTCGCTCGCCGGGCGCTCGCCGCGGAGAAGTCGACCGATCTCCCCCGTCAGCCGCAGGTAGTGGTCGCTCGGAAGTCCCTCGAGGCCGACGAATCGCTTGGCGAGTTCGGGCGTGGGCGGCTCGATGCACTTGAAGA
>JBEAQW010000317.1:0-6719 GCA_041163725.1 Planctomycetota bacterium | reverse complement strand
CGACGGACTTGAATCGCGAACGCGCGTGCAAGTAGGCTCGCTTCTCCGCCATGGCCACGCTTGTCACCCGCAGACTTCTTCTCGCCCTCTGTGCCACGATGCTCGCACCGATCGCGGTGCTCGTGCAGCCCGAGCGCGTCTGCGGTCCCGTCTGCCTCGATCCGGATTCGGGTTCCGCCGTGGAGTGGCTGTCCACGCTCGGCTCCGTCCGGCTCAACGAGATCCAGGTGGTCGGTTCGCACAACTCGTATCACAGGCGCCCGGAGGTCGAGCTGTACGCCATGGTCGACCGGCGCGCGCGCGCGTGGGACTACCACCATCCGCCGCTGCCCGAGCAGCTCGATGCGGGGTTCCGCGCCTTCGAACTCGATGTGTTCGTCGACGACGAGGGCGGTCGGTACGCGCGGCCGCTGACGATCCGCGGACGCGGCCACGAGCCCGAGTTCGAGTCGCCGGGGTTCAAGGTGCTTCATGTGCCCGATCTCGACCAGGGCTCGAACTGTCCTCGGCTCGAGGGATGCCTCATGGACCTCGCCGCGTGGAGCGCTGCGAATCCCGCGCATCTGCCGATCGTGGTGATGCTCGAGTGCATGTCGTTCGCGGTGGGCGATCGGCTGTTCCTCGACTTCGCCGAAGCGCTGCCGTGGGAACGCCGGCATGTGGCTGCGCTCGAGTCGCTTGTCCGGAGCACGCTCGGCGACGAGCGGCTCATCACGCCCGACATGGTGCGTGGCCGGCACGCGACGCTGGCAGACGCCATCCGGAGCGATGGTTGGCCCGAGGTCGAGTCGATGCGGGGGCGCGTGCTGTTCGTGCTGACCGAGGATCGCCATGTCGCCGAGGAGCTGCGCACGCTTCATCCCAGGCTCGAGGGTTCCGCGCTGTTCGGCCAGTTCGGGATCGACGATCCCGACGCATCGCTCGTCGTCCTGAACGATCCGCTTGCGCAGTGGGCCGAGATCGCGCGCGCCGTGGGCCGTGGGCTTCTCGTGCGCACGCGCGCCGATGCGGACCTGCGCGAGGCGCGAGACGCCGACACCGCGCGTCGCGACGCTGCGATTGGTTCCGGGGCGCAGGTGATCTCGACCGATGTGCTTGCGCCGCGCACGCGCTATTCCGTCCGCATGCCGTGCGGCGGGATCGCCCGCATCTCGCCTCGCATCGCCGGCAACGAGGCCGGGCGTGCGATCGCGCCCTGAGTTGAAGGCTGCCGCATGTGATGGGATGCTACGGGCCCGCGGTGCGGATCCGTGCTGCGCATCGTTCGCGACGCGTCGCCCACGACGCTCGGCGGCATCAGCAATGGAGGCACATCGATGGCAGCTCGATCACGATGGAGTGTGGTTTCGGTCATCCTGGGCGCGTCGGTCCTGCTCGCGGCGGCGACGGCTGCGGAGCGGAGCGCCGCACCGCCGACGCTCGCACGGCCCGATGCGCGCGAGCCCGATCGCACGAAGAAGGTCAAGGTGTTCATCCTCATGGGGCAGTCGAACATGGTGGGGATGGGCGACATCGGGCCGGAGACGAAGCAGGGCACGCTCGAACAGCTCGTGGCGTCGGATGCGCGGTTCGCGTATCTGCGCGAGGAGCCTGGTGACGACGAGGGTGGAGCCCGGTGGTCGGTGCGGCGCGATGTCTACTACTACGACGCGCGCGAGAAGCATGGAGCGCCGCTGAGCGCGCTCGCGAACAACGGGAAGTCGATCGGTCCCGAGCTTGGCTTCGGCTTCGTGCTCGGCCAGGTCGTCGACGAGCCCGTGCTGCTCATCAAGTCGTGCATCGGAAACCGAAGTCTCGGATGGGACCTGCTTCCGCCGGGCAGCGAGCGCTTCGAGGTCGACGGGCGCACCTACGCGGGGTACCGCGATACGCCCGACTCGTGGGTCGAGGGTCAGCCGAAGAAGGAGGTCGACTGGTACGCGGGCAAGCAGTACGACACCGACCTCGCGAACGCGAAGGCGGCGCTCGCGCGCATATCCGAGTTCTGGCCGGGGTTCGGCGAGGCTGGCTACGAGATCGCCGGATTCGTCTGGTGGCAGGGGCACAAGGACCAGAACGCAGTGCACGCCGCGCGCTACGAGCGGAATCTCGCGAAGCTGATCGAGTGCCTGCGGCGGGACTACGACGCGCCTCAGGCGAAGTTCGTACTCGCGACGATCGGGTTCGGTGGTGCGGCGCTCTCCGGACACGGTCTCACGGTCGCCGAAGCGCAGCTCGCGATCTCCGATCCCGCGAAGCACCCCGAACTCGTCGGCAGCGTCGCGACGGTCGAGTCGCGTGATCTCTGGCGCGCTGCGGACATCTCGCCGAACGGAAGGCAGGGACACCACTACAACCGGAACGCCGAAACCTATCTCGAGGTCGGTGTCCGGCTTGGCTGGGCGATGGCGAGATTGCTCGGAATCCCGGTCGAGGCAGCGGATACGCCCTGATCGCTGCGCCTCACGCCGTACACTCGGCTTCAGATGGCGGTGTTCTTCCTCATCTTCCTTCCGCTCGCGCTCCTCTTGTTCAGCGCGATCCCGTGGGTGATGCTCTTCATCGGCTGGTGGGGGCGGCCCGTGCGGATTCCCGCATCGTGCGCCCGCTGCTCGCACGAGACGGGCGATGCGCCGAGTCTTCTGCTCGACGCGTGCCCGGAGTGCGGCGCACCGCTCGATCGGCCTGGAGCGATCGTGTGGTTCCGACGCGAGCGGACGCCGATGATGAAGATGCTTCTCGGAGTCGCCGCGGTGCTGCTTGCGCTCGGTGTACTCGGGTTTCCCGCCTTCCTCCTGTTCGCTTCGGTTCGGCGCGTCGCCCCGGTCGGGCTGAACGCAACGACGACCCCCGTTCCGGTCGCGGAATCGAGCGGGTCTGACGGTGCGGAGTCAGGTGGCGGAGAGCCTGTCGAGGAGTTTCATCACTTCGATGAGCCGATCGTCGATGGAGTGAAGGCACCATGAATCGCACCCCGCTCGAAGCGTTCTTCGGCGTGCTGATCCCACTGGCGATCATCGGGCTCGTACTGCTCGGCCCCCCGGCGATGGCCTACGGCATCGCGCTCCTCGCAAGGGGGCGTCATGATGCGACCAGCCCCGTCTGCGCACAGTGCCGCAGTGCGCGCCAACGCGCATCCATCGCGCGCGGCGAGGCGTGCGCCGTGTGCGGGCTTTCGACGGGCGAAATCGCGCCCGCACGCATCGGGGTCGCGTTGCGCGCATGGCTCTGCGTGCTGACGCCGGTCGTTGTCGGCATCGCGACGATGCTCGCGATCGCGGTCCTCGAGGGCTGACGCCGCTACTCGCCGGGCGATCCACGCCCCTTGCGCGAGCCGTTCAGCAGCGCGCCGATCCAGGTTGGCCGGACGATCCAGTGATAGCTCGCGAGGAGGATCGCGATCACGGCTGCGAGCAGGAGCAGGAGCTCGACCGGCATCGGCAGCTCGAGTCGCCGCATGACCGCCTGGCCGACGATGACGAGCGGCAGATGGGCGAGGTAGAGCCAGAACGAGGCATCGGCGAGGTAGCGCACCCACTTCCGCTCGCGCGGCAGCAGCGATTCGAAGAGTCCCATCGCACCGAAGATCATGAGCCACGCGAAGAGGACCTCGCCGAGCGCGGCGAGAAGCCGGCGCGCCGAGTCGTCGCTGACGAGCCGAAGGGTCCATGGTGCGCGGTGCGCGAGTGAGAACGCGATCGGGAAGAGCACGAGCGCCAGCGGAAGCATGATCCACCAGCGGCGCGCGAGGCGTTCCGACCTGCCCGCGGTCGAGTGCAGCAGCGCTCCAAAGCCGAAGAAGACCGCGTAGTAGGCAAGGATGTGCGGCATCGGAACGAGCCCCGCCGAAGTGTCGGGGCCGAAGCCGACCGCACGGCCTCCTTCGTGCATGAACCACTGCGGGAGGAGCGTGAGGGGAACGAGCCAGGCGAGCGCGAGCGGTGTTGCGACGAGCGCCTTCGGGACGCGCGTCGACGGGAGACTGCGCGCCGTCGCGCGAACGACGGCGAACCCCGCGACCAGCCAGCACAGGTACCAGAGGAACCAGAGGTGATGGAAGAGCGGGAACCCGAAGAGGATGCCGCCGAGCGCGCGGAGGAGCGGCCGATCCGGAGGCGCCGCGGTGGGTCGCCCATGCGCGGCCGAATCGTCCGCAGCGCGCGACGCAAGCAACTCGCGGATCGCGCCGCGTCCACGCGCGACGGTCGCGAAGTCGATCGGGAGGTCGAGCGCACGCGCGACCTCGCGCGTCGTGGCTTCGTCGAAGTCGAGGCACTCGCCGGGGGTCCGACCTTCGCGGTTGCGCGCGGACACATCCGCGCCGCCGTCGATCAGGATGCGCGCCACCTCGTCGCGTCCGAAGAAGGCGGCGGCATGGAGCGGCGTGCCTCCGTCGCGCGACCGGCCGCTCGGATCGGCGTCGGCGGCGAGGAGGACGCGCGCGGCCTCGGGTTGTCCCACGATCGCGGTCCACGCGAGGGGAGTCTGTCCGAACACGGGGTCCTGGCGCCCTGGCGATGCGCCGCGCTCAAGATGACCGCGCAGTTCGTCACGATCGCCGAGCGCGGCCGCCGACCAGATGTCGCGCGCGGCATCGGGTCCGGCCTGCGCGCTGCGTCCGCCGATCGCGCCCGCGAGCGCGAAGCTGATCCACATGAGCGGCACGATCGTGGCGAGACCGAGCGCGAGCGGCAGCGCGATGCGGCGCGCGCGGTGCGCGAGCATCCCGCGCATGCCGAGCCGTTCGAGCAGCATCGCCGTGAAGAACCCGCTCACGAGGAAGAAGAGCGGCATGCGGAAGCCATGGATGCCGGCCACGACGACCCCGAGGGCCTGCGACGGCGTTCCATCGCGGACGGCCCATGCGCCGCCGGTATACGAGAGCGACGCGTGCAGGACGATGCCCAGGAGCATTGCCGCGGCGCGGAGCGCATCGAGGTCATGCCGTCGCCGGGGCGAAGGTGATTCGTTCGTCACCACGGTCGCAAGGTACCGCGGATCCCGGGTCGCGTCGGCCGCGCGGCTCAACCCTTCAGCGACGCCATGTCGATCACGAATCGGTACTTCACATCCGACTTGAGCATCCGCTCGTAGGCGGTGTTGATCTCGTCCATGCGGATCCTCTCGATGTCGCACGCGATGCCGTGCGCGCCGCAGAAATCGAGCATCTCCTGCGTCTCGGCGATGCCACCGATGCAGGAGCCCGCGAGATTGCGGCGAGGCAGGATCACACTGAACGCCGCGATCTGCTGCGGGCTCGGCGGAACGCCGACCATGCACATCGTGCCGTCGAGCTTGACGAGCGCCATGAGTGCGTCGAGCGAGTGGTCGGCGGAGACGGTGTCGATGATGAGATCGAACGAGCCCGCGTGCTTCGCCATCGCCGCCTCGTCCTTCGAGAGGACGACCTCGTGCGCGCCGAGGCGCAGGCCGTCCGCGACCTTGCCGGGGGAAGTCGTGAAGAGGACGGTGTGCGCGCCGAGCGCGCGCGCGAACTTCACGCCCATGTGACCGAGGCCGCCGAGTCCGACGATGCCGACCTTCTTGCCGGGTCCGGCCTTCCAGTGCTTGAGCGGCGACCAGGTGGTGATGCCGGCGCAGAGAAGCGGCGCGGCTGCGGCCGGATCGAGGTTCGCAGGCACCTTCAGCGTGAAGGCCTCGTCGACGACGACCTTCTCGGAGTAGCCGCCGAAGGTCATGCCGCCGAGGTGCTTGTCCTCGCCGTTGTAGGTGAAGGTCGCGCCGCCCATGCAGTACTGCTCGAGGCCCTGCGCGCAGTGGGCGCAGGTGCGGCAACTGTCGACCAGGCAGCCGACAGACGCGAGGTCGCCGGCCTTGAACTTCGTCACGCTCGCGCCAACGCGCGTCACGCGGCCGAGGATCTCGTGGCCGGGAACGACGGGGTACTGCGTGAAGCCCCACTCGTTCCGCGCGAAGTGGAGATCGCTGTGGCAGACGCCGCAGAAGAGGATGTCGATCTCGACATCGGTCGCGGTGGGCTCGCGACGCTCGATGGCGTGCGGTGCGAGGGGGGAGGTGGGAGTCTGGGCGGCGTAGGCGCGGGTGGGCATGGGGTCGGAGTGTAGCGATGGGACGCGCTACGATGGACTTCATGCAGAACGGCGCGAACGGTTCGGATCTCGCACGGCTTCAGGAGAGGATCCTTGCGTTCGTCGCGGAGCGCGAGTGGCAGCAGTTCCACGATCCGAAGAACCTCTCGATGGCGGTCGCGGTCGAGGCGGGCGAGCTCATGGACCACTTCCGCTGGCTTCGCAACGACGAGTCGCTCAAGGCGCTCGACGACGCGCGCACGCGCACCGAGGTCGAGGAGGAGGTCGCCGATGTGATGATCCTGCTCCTTGAGTTCGCGTCGGTGTGCGGCATCGATGTCGCCGCGGCGGTGGAGCGGAAGCTCGAGATCAACGCGCGGAAGTACCCGGTGGAACTCGCGAGGGGAAACGCCGTGAAGCCGGCGCGGCGCGGGGAGACGCAGGCGTAGGAGCGGGGGGAGTCACCCCGGCACGCCGCCTGTACCATGCGCGCGATGTCACGCAGAGCAGCCATCGTCGCGGCAGTTCGCACGCCCATCGGTCGCTACGGAGGGTCGCTTTCGTCGATCCGCCCCGATGACCTTGCGGCGCATGCGATCCGTGCGGCCGTCGCGCGGGCGGGAATCGATCCCGCGGCGATCGACGATGTCTACTTCGGTGCGGCGAACCAGTCGGGCGAGGACAACCGCA